>CAYTOH010000033.1:0-9027 GCA_964439375.1 uncultured Aquiluna sp. | reverse complement strand
AGGGGGACCTTGTGGGAGAGTAGGACACCGCCGGACTTACTTTAGAAATGGCCACTCCTTATGGGGTGGCCTTTTCTATTTAAGCTGTTTGCCGATAGGAGCAAAGTGGTAGAGCGTAGACGCCCGCAGGATAAGCGTGAGGGCCCGATTGGTCGCGGCCAGCGTTCTGAACAAGAGCGACCCATTTGGCAGAAGCGTGTTCAGCGAAATCAGGATGTTGAGAAATCACCGTTGATTCCGAGTGAAATCACGCCTGAAGACTTGGACATGGGTGTCCGAGTCCAGCTGAAAACACTGACTGCCGAGAATGCTGAGATGGTTGCTAGGCACCTTGCTATGGTCTCACTTCTTATCAATGACGATCCGCAGCTTGCACACAAGCATGCGCTGGCGGCTTCTCGCAGAGCTAGTCGCCTTGCTGTGGTGCATGAAACTCTTGGCTTGACCGCTTACGCAACCGGCGATTTTGCACTTGCGCTCAGGGAGCTACTGACTCATCGCAGACTATCTGGATCAAACGATCAGCTTCCCATCATTGTTGATTCCGAGCGTGGAATGGGTAGGCCGGAGCGAGCCCTTGAGGCCGTGTCGGGCGTAGACCGAACCAAGCTGCCTGTTGGGGTTCGCATCAACCTAGCGGTCGCACTCTCTGGTGCGCGGCTAGATTTGGGACAAGCCAAACTTGCTAAGCAGGAGTTGGAGATTAAGGAACTCAGTCCGAAGCAGGTCTTTGAGCAATCTCCCCTTCTTTTCCGCAGTTACGCAGAGGTACTTCGTGAGCTGGGTGATGATGGTAGTGAGTGGGACACACTAGCTGATCGTGCTGAGCGGGCAATTTCAGAGGCTGCTGGCGAGGTGTTTGACCTAGTTGAGGAAATCACCATCCCTACAAGCGAAGACTTTGAAAGAAAGCCAAGGCGTGAATATAAACCTCGCGAGTCAAGTGATTCACGGGGCGACCGCGAGGGTGGCTACAAAAAGCGAGAGTCTTCCGATCGGACATCGGGCCGCCCGGCATCCAGAGGCGACCGTCCTTATGTCAAGAGGGACGGTGATCGCAGCTTTACCCCAAGGGGAACCGCCGAGCGTTACGAGCGTAAATCACGCGAAGGTTCGGATACCCCGCGGCCCAGAGCCGAGCGTTCCGAGAGGCCAACTGATGATGCCAAGGCCTATAGGGGAAGAGCTGAAGGGGATAAAGCGGCCAACAGGGAGCGCTACTTCGGCAAGGGTGATGGCACGAATCGGTCAGCATCGCCTCGCCCACGATCGCCAGGCTCTGAATCTCCGGCGAGGCCATCGCGCGCCTCTGATCGAAAGCCGACCACTAGAGATGGCGCGCCTAGACCGCCATCAGATCGCAAATTCGTAAAGCGGGACAGCGGCAAACCGACAGGCGGTCGCAGACCCGGCTCATCACCTAGGGGCGGTCGTGGCAAGGCTAGTTGATGCTTACGACTCCGTACTCCTGGACCTTGATGGGGTTGTCTATCTCGGGTCGCAAGCTGTGCCCCATGCAGTGGAGAGCATAAACAGACTCAGTTCCGAAGGGTACAAGGTTGGCTACGTAACCAATAATTCCTCGCGAAAGCCCGAGACCATTGCCGAACAGCTGTCCGGATTTGGTTTGAAGGCTGATGCAAATCAGGTTATTGGTTCTGCTCGCGCAGGAGCCAAAATGCTCGCGGAGAGAGTCGATGCAGGGGCAAAAGTTTTAGTCGTTGGTGGCGAGGGTTTGCGTTCAGAAGTTGAGGCACTCGGTTTCGAAGTGGTTTCCAAGGCCGATGAGAATCCTGCTGCGGTCATTCAAGGTTTTTCTCCTGATGTCGGATGGGCTCACCTTGCTGAAGCTTCCTTCGCTGTCCAGCGTGGTGCGTTATGGCTGGCAACGAATCAGGACTGGACCATACCCAGGGAGGGCGGTGTCGCCCCAGGAAATGGAACGCTGGTTTCAGCAGTCCACACCGCAGTGGGAATACTTCCAGATTTTGCCGGCAAGCCTTTCGCCCCGATTTATCAATCAGCCCTTGATCAGCTTGGGGTATCGAAACCACTTTTCGTTGGCGACAGATTAGACACCGACATTCGTGGTGCAAATAACTTTGGCATGGCATCGGCTTGCGTGATGACGGGAGTTGCCTCAAGACGAGAGCTGATTGGCGCAAGGACAGAGGATCGTCCGACTTACATAATTGAAGATTTGCGGTCGTTGTTTTTTGAATATGCAGCGCCCAAGGTCACTAAGCGTGGCATGAGCCTAAACAAAGTTGAGGTTGAGCTGCTCGGGACGAAAGTTCTGGTCACACATGGAGACCCTAGGGGCATCGATGCACTTAAGGCGGCGACTCAACTAATCTGGTCTAGCTCGATACCAATTTATGGTTTAGAGGTAGAAGAAGCACTTCACAGCTAGGAGACCGATGTCGCTCGAGCAAATCTCGCGGAGATTGCAGGAAGTTGAGTCATTGCCGGAAGATGAGCAGATTCCTGAGCTGCAGGCCATCATCGCCGCACTCGAGGAGCTGGTCTCTTAATTGGCCGAGCGTCTCGACATCGAGCTAGTTGTCCGCTCCCTGGCCCGCTCGCGTTCACACGCGGCTCAGCTCATTGAGCAGTCAAGAGTGCTTGTTGCGGGAAAAACTGCAACCAAGGCATCTCAGAAAGTTGAACCGACTACCGAGATTAGTTTGACCCAGGGTCCCGATTTTGTTTCAAGAGCTGGGCAGAAGCTTGACGTCGCCTTATCCGAGTTTGGAATAAGTGTGTCGGGGTGGTGCTTAGATGCAGGTGCATCCACGGGGGGCTTTACACAGGTTTTGCTTGAACGTGGAGCAGCGGGTGTCTACTCAATAGATGTTGGCCATGATCAGTTAGCAAGTGAGCTTCGCGCCGATCCAAGAGTTGTGAACCTCGAGGGGCTGAACCTGCGCGAACTAGACAGGCATCGATTGACTCAGCTCAGCGGCAAGGCTGACGCAGTTTCGTTGGTGGTGGCCGATCTCAGCTTTATTTCGCTCACATTGGTTTTGGAGAACCTCGCCGAAATTGCACCAAATGCAGATCAGGTTCTTCTAATTAAGCCTCAGTTCGAGGTCGGTAAACACTCCCTTAATGCTTCGGGCATCGTTACTAATTGGGTTGACCGCAGGCGAGCCCTGGATCAGGTTATTGATCATGCCGTAGGTCTGGGCTATGAGATTAAGGGCTTAAAGCAATCCAGCATTCTGGGAACTCACGGAAATACAGAGTACTTGTTGTGGATAACTCCTAATGGGGCGGATAATCGGGAACAATGGTCTCAGGAGATTGTTTCTCTAGCTAAGAAAGAGAAGTGATGCGCAACGCACTACTGATTAGCAACGCTCAGTCTGCTGAGCAGGCAACGGTAGTTTCGCGCGCCTCTAGCAAGTTGATTGCCCGAGGCTTGACTCCACTGTTGGAGCCTCAAGAGAAGTTGCGCCTCGCAGGTCTTGGCGTTGAGGTTGCCGCAATCGAAGAGTTTTCCAACCAGGAGATTGAGATTGGTGTAGTGCTCGGTGGAGACGGCAGTATTCTCAGGGCTGCAGAACTACTTCGCTCCCAAGACGCTCCAATTCTAGGAATCAATACAGGTCATGTCGGCTTTATGTCCGAGGCAGAGCTGAATGACCTTGCAGAAGTGATGGATCAGGTTGCTGCCAAAGACTACAAGGTTGGGCACCGAATTGCTTTGGAAGTCAGGGTCTTTCAGGGGAGCGATTTGGTTTTCTCATCCTGGGCAATGAACGAAGTTACTCTTGAGAAAAGCGCACGCGAGCGCATGCTCGAGTTAGTGCTCGAGGTCGATGGGCGACCACTTTCATCTTTTGGTTGCGATGGTGTTTTAGTTAGCACGCCAACCGGATCAACCGCTTACGCCTTCAGTGCGGGAGGGCCTGTCATCTGGCCAAATGTTGAAGCACTGTTGGTCGTCCCGCTCTCAGCTCACGCACTCTTCTCCAGACCGCTTGTCTTAGGGCCTAAAACCCAACTCGCTCTTGAGGTTCTCAAGCGAAGTGCTGGTGCAGGGGTCATTTGGTGTGATGGCAGACGTGCCTTTGATTTAGCGCCGGGAGCACGGGTTGAAGTTCACCAGTCGGAGAAAAAGGTTTCGATGGTACTTCTTTCAGATGCATCATTCACCGATCGGCTTGTGAAGAAATTCTCTCTTCCCGTCACAGGATGGCGAGGCCCGGAGGAATCCTCGTGATCGAGTCGATTTCGATTCGAAATCTGGGCGTCATTGCCCAGGCTGATCTCGAGTTTGGCACGGGCTTTTCTGCCCTGACTGGTGAAACTGGAGCGGGCAAGACAATGGTGCTTACTGCCCTCAACCTTCTCCTTGGCGGCAGGGCTGATAGTTCTGCCATTAGAACCGGGGAATCTCAGCTTCAGGTTTCCGGTACCTGGATAGTTGATAACGACGAGCTAACCGCTGAACTAGCTGAGCTTGGCGCAGACCTGAGCGACAATCGGTTGATAGTTAGCCGATCTCTCGGTGTTGATGGTCGCTCAAAGGCACTTTTGGGAGGCATCGCTGTCCCAGTTTCCACGCTCGCCCAGTTTGCCGAGCGACTGGTGGCAGTTCATGGTCAGTCTGACCAACTGAGGTTGAAGTCCCCTGCGGCTCAACGCGAAGCATTGGATACGTTCGGTAGGCACGATTCCGAGCTATCGGCTTATCGCGCGAGCTTCACCGCCTACAAGGATCTAGAGTCCCGTTTGGAGCGAATGCGCTCGATAGGTGCTGCCGATAGAGCTCGAGTCGAAATACTGAGGGAGCGAATCACAGCAATAGAGGCTTTGGCTATTCAGCCAGAGGAGCTAACTGACATATCTCATCGAATTGAGCGACTGAGCAATGTCGAAGGGCTGCGAACCAGTGCCTCGATTGCACACGACGCACTATCTTCAGATGGGGATATGGACGCTTTGATTGCGCTGGGCGTAGCAAGAAAATCTCTCGAGTCTTCAAGTGATCCTGTCTTATCTGAACTGGCGGCAAGATTGCGCGAGGTTTCGAACCTAACCCAAGACATCTCTTCGGACCTCGCCTCCTACTTGCACAGCCTCGACGCAGATCCTGCTCAGCTCGACACCCTTTTGGAGCGTCGGGCCGCAATCGTGTCTCTCGAGAGGCGTTATGGGCAGACCGCAGATGAACTAGTCGCATCCCTTCCTCAGCTCCATAGCGAATTGCTTGACCTTGACTCTTCCGAAGATCAGATAGAGCGCCTCGAGATGCAGCTGGAGGCGGCGCTTTCTCAGCTGGGGATGGCGGCTAATGCGCTTTCTGAAAAGCGTGCTCAGGCCGCCCAAGCATTGAGTGAGGCTGTTACAGCAGAGCTTGGCATGCTGGCTATGTCTGGTTCGCGACTAGTGATCCAGGTATCTCGCCTCTCGGATTTTGAAGCTAGCGGGAACGATCGCGTGGAGTTCTTGCTCGCAGCTTTCTCAGGAGCTGAGCCCCGGCCGTTGGCAAAGGGTGCCTCCGGTGGGGAGCTGTCTCGAGTAATGCTGGCGATTGAACTCGTTTTGGCTGGCCCCACTCAGACACCGAGCATGATTTTTGACGAAGTAGATGCCGGTGTGGGTGGACAAGCTGCCGTGGAGCTGGGCAAGCGCCTCGCCAAACTCTCTGGATCAACTCAGGTATTGGTGGTCACGCATTTGGCTCAGGTTGCAGCATTTGCTGATACTCAGATCAGAGTCGTGAAGAATTCCTCGGGGTCCATTACCGAATCTCAGGTCACACGACTGAGCAAGTCGGAGCGTGAAATAGAGCTTGCTCGAATGCTTTCGGGCAGCCCTGATTCAAGCGTGGCGTTGGAACATGCCCGCGAACTTTTGAATTCTCGCTAGCGAACTTTCGTGTTGCGTGGATTTGGTGGGATTTCGACTGATAGATTGAAGTTCCATGGCTGAAAGCTCTGGAACCCCAAGACACATCTTTGTAACTGGTGGCGTTGCCTCCTCTCTAGGCAAGGGCCTTACGGCCGCATCGCTGGGAAATCTCCTCAGAGCACGCGGCCTTCGTGTTGTAATGCAGAAGCTAGACCCCTACCTAAACGTCGACCCTGGCACGATGAATCCGTTTCAACACGGCGAAGTTTTTGTTACCGAAGATGGAGCCGAAACCGACCTGGACATTGGTCACTACGAGCGTTTTCTCGATATCAACCTTGATGCTGCAGCGAATGTGACAACCGGTCAGGCTTACTCAACAGTTATAGCTAAAGAGCGCAGGGGCGAGTACCTGGGTGACACCGTTCAGGTAATCCCTCACATCACTGATGAGCTAAAGCGCAGAATGCGCCTGCAGGCCACTATCACGCCAACCCCCAGTGTAATCATCACAGAAATCGGGGGAACCGTCGGTGACATCGAGTCCCAACCATTTATGGAGGCAGCGCGACAGGTTAGGCAGGCTATTGGTAGGGATAACGTTTTCTTTGTCCATGTCACATTGGTGCCTTTCCTAAAGCCTTCAGGGGAGCTCAAGACAAAGCCGACACAGCACTCCGTCGCAATGCTCAGGTCCCTGGGAATTCAGCCGGATGCCATCGTTTGCCGCTCAGATAGAGATCTCCCCGATGCGATCAAAAACAAGATTGCATCCATGTGTGATGTTGACCGGGAAGCGGTAGTAACGGCCGCCGATGCCTCATCGATCTATGACATCCCCAAGGTTTTGCACTCTGAAGGTTTAGATAGCTACATCATTCGCTCACTTCGACTTGACGCTAGTGAGGTTGATTGGTCGGGCTGGAACCCTGTTCTAGAGGCAGTTCACGACCCTAAGGATGAGGTCACAATTGGTCTGGTTGGAAAGTACATCGACCTACCAGACGCTTACCTATCTGTAACCGAAGCGCTTCGTGCCGGGGGCTTTGCTCAAAGCACCAAGGTAAACATTCGTTGGATCAAGTCAGATGAGTGCGAGTCGGAGGACGGAGCGCGATCGCAATTGGCCGATCTCGATGGGATTTGTGTTCCGGGAGGGTTTGGTATCCGTGGAATCGAAGGCAAGCTTGGCGCCCTGAAGTTTGCTCGCGAGAATCAAATTCCAACCCTTGGTCTGTGTCTCGGGCTCCAGTGCATGGTAATCGAACATGCTAGAAACAAGGCTGGACTTGTCGGTGCAACCTCTTCTGAGTTTGAGCCTGGCGCAAAGCACCCGGTCATCGCAACTATGGCTGAGCAGGTTGATGTTTTGGCTGCTGGTGACATGGGTGGAACCATGCGACTTGGCCTCTATGAGGCCAAGTTGACGCCGGGTAGCCTTGTTGCCGAGCTATACCGGGACACCGTCGCGAGCGAACGACACCGTCACCGTTACGAAGTCAACAACAACTACCGAGAGCAAATTGCGGCAAGTGGCTTGGTCTTTTCCGGCACCAGCCCAGACGGTCATCTCGTTGAATATGTTGAGCTTCCAAGGGAAGTTCACCCCTACTACGTCGTCACCCAAGCTCACCCAGAATTTAGGTATAGACCAACTCAACCAAACCCGTTGTTCTTTGGCCTCATCAAGGCATCCCTCGAGAGACAAAAACAGCAGCGGCTTTTCAACGAGAACTAGCATGCAGTCGCTGCTCGATGGCTATCTGCGGCACTTGACCATAGAGCGCGGGCTGAGCCGGAATACCGTCTCCGCATACCGTAATGATCTATCGAAGTATCTCCAGTTTTTGGAGTCGGTTGGTACTGATCTACTTAGCTCGAACGAGATTCACATCGCAGCTTTTGACCAACAGCAGCATCAGCTGGCCTTGGCAACCTCCTCACGCGCCCGTCTCTTGGCAGCAGTTCGGGGACTTCACAGACATCTAGTCCTTGAAAACAAGCGAAGCGATGACCCAAGCGCAAAGACCAAAGGCCCAAAGTTGCCAATGCGGTTACCAAAAGCGCTAACTCGAGATCAGGTTATACAGCTCTTGAACGCTTCAGGTCCCGAGCCTCAGGCCGAGGTATCTGACCCAATTCGACTCAGGGATCGCGCAATCCTCGAGCTGCTTTACTCGACCGGGGCACGAGTTAGTGAAATTGCAAACCTCGATCTAGACGAAGTTACCGACAACGGTTTGATGCGGGTAAGGGGTAAGGGTTCAAAAGAGCGCATAGTCCCAGTTGGTTCCTATGCAAAGCTTGCGCTTGGGGCTTATCTGACCAGGGTTCGCTCACTTTTGGCTACAACTTCGACCCCAGCCTTGTTTCTGAATCAGCGGGGAGGGAGGCTTTCTCGCCAGAGCATTTGGCAGATTATTCAGCGAGCAGGGGCAGCTTGTTCTTTTGAGGTGTCACCTCACACTCTGCGGCATTGTTTCGCAACCCACCTAATCGAAGGGGGAGCAGATGTGAGAGTGGTTCAAGAGCTTTTAGGCCATGCCTCGGTCGCGACAACTCAGATTTACACAAAGGTCACAATTGACACACTTAGAGAGGTTTATCAGGCCTCTCACCCCCGTGCACGGGGGTAGGCTAGCGACATAAATAGTTGGAGGTAGCGGTGAATCTCTCCGGTAAGGAATTCCCTGTTCCGGCCAAGCTCAAAGAGCACGGTCCGGCACGCATTATTGCAATGTGTAACCAAAAGGGTGGGGTAGGCAAGACCACCACCACCATCAACTTGGCTGCAGCCCTAGCGGACTATGGTCGCAAGGTCCTCGTGGTGGATTTCGATCCCCAGGGCGCACTCTCTGTCAATTTGGCTGCCGAGTATCAAGACGTTCCGACCATTTACGAGCTAATCATGAATCCCTCGATGGACCCTCACGTTGCGATTCAAAAAACTGAGATTGAGAACCTCGACATCATCCCGGCAAACATCGACCTTTCTGCTGCCGAGATGAACCTGGTGACCGAGATGGGTCGCGAGCGAGTGCTCGACGGAATCCTTCACAAGGTCAAAGATGAGTATGACGTCATTTTTGTTGACTGTCAGCCCTCGCTGGGTCTTCTAACAGTGAATGCGTTAACGGCAGCCCATGGAGTTTTGTTGCCTATGGC
>CAYTOH010000032.1:4492-9051 GCA_964439375.1 uncultured Aquiluna sp. | reverse complement strand
CTCATTCATGCTGCTAACTGCCGTGTGATTTGCATTGAGCAGACCTCGGAACTTAATCCCGCGCACCCTGCAGTTGGCCTGTTGGAACGTGAGGCAAACAATGAGGGTGCCGGGCAGATCAGTACGGAAGAGCTACTTAGCCATGCGCTGCGCATGCGACCAGACCGCATCGCAATCGGCGAGGTCAGAGGCAAGGAGTTCGGATCTCTTCTGCTCGCTATCAACAATGGGCACAGCGCATTGGCGACCCTGCACTCGCAATCTCTCGAAGCGCTTCCAACGCGACTCTCAGTCCTGGGGCTGATTTCAGGCTTTGACCCGCTCGTGACAAATAGATTGATCCAAAGAGTTGATCTGGTTATCCAACTGGACTCGGGCCCGATTCGAAAGATTTCGGCCATTGCTCGATTGGAATCGGTTGGCACCGAAATTAGGGCGGTGCCGATTGAAGTATGAGTATTTCTCAGCACTGATTGAATCGGGGCTTTCAACCAAGCATGCAGTGTCACTTAGTGGGGTCGCTTACGAAGCGGATTTTGAAATCTTGAAGCTGGCGATAGAGGTAGGTGCCCCATTGGCTCAAGTGTCTAAGTCTTTGGCCCGCCATCAAGATTCCCTAAAGGCATTTGAGCGAGAGATACATCAGGCGCTTGCCATCCCGGTTGCAACCCGTCGGTTGATGATTTGGCTTCCGGTTATAGGTCTTGTGCTCTCCGAACTCCTGGGGCTGGGAAGCCTGGCTGCACTTTCGACAACGTTGGGACTAGTCGGTTTTCTTGTGGGCCTGAGCCTGATGTATTTGGGTGCACGAGCAACTCAACGTCTGTTGGATCAAGCAAAGCAGAACACAGCTCTACCTAGCTCAGGTTGGTTTCGCTTCGGCATTTTGATCTCGGTCGGTATGCCGCTGAGTCAGGCCAAACAGGAAGCTTCACCACTGAATGATCCAGAGGGCCTGATCGACCTTGCACTCTCAACGGGGGCATCGCTTGGGGAGCTAGTGAAGTCAAAACAAAACTCTGAGCTAGCCAGCTTTGCTGCAGAACGAATCGCCGCTGCAAAAGCCCTCTCAGTTTCATTGCTGGTTCCCCTGGGGCTAACAATGCTGCCTGCATTTTTGATTTTCACAGTGCTTCCGATGGTCATCGGAATCAACCAACAATAAATAAGGAGAGAACAATGAACTGGAAATCAGACCGAGGAGCTATCACCGCTGAGTATGCGATTGCAACAATGGCCGCAGTTGCCTTTGCAGGGCTGCTTGTGATTGTGCTCCGCAGCGATGAAGTTAGAGCCATGCTTTTTGAGTGGGTGGCCGGTGCCCTGGGGCTCGGATGAGCAAGGAGCAATCACGGCCGAATTTGTTGTTATAACGCCGGCCGTGATTGCTTTTGCTCTCGCTGCCGCCGCACTCTTGGGAACCTCAGTGGAGCGAATCGGACTGGAGCGAGAGGCTGCTGCACTTTTGCGACAGATCTCAATTGGCAATGAGCTACCGGTCGCGACTGACAGCCAAGTGCGAACTTGGACCGAGGGGAGGCTAATTTGTTTGGAGCTCACAAGGCAAACATTGATTCCAATATCAAGCAGGCACTGCGCCATACCCTTGGCATAGATCAAGGCTCATTAACAGCCCTTTTTGCAGTGGGATTTGCTGCCTTTGGGATGCTTTTCGCCGCGTTCCTACTTGGCTTTCAGATGGTGGTGGCGCAGGAAAGAATTGTTGCTGTTGTGGATCTCGCTGCCCTTGCTGCAGCCGATACGCATCGAGGTTTAGTGTCGGGAGACGTCTGTGAAAACGCAGAGTCAATTATTAAAACTGTTGACGCGGTTATGACAACATGTCGTATTGTCGGAGACGGCGTCATGGTCAGTGGGCAGCTCAGCTCGCCCCCAATGACCCTAAAGGCCAGTGCAATTGCTGGCGAAATGCCGGCTAACTGAGGGAGCAACTTTGCCAAAGAAACTTGTGATTGTTGAGTCGCCTGCCAAGGCAAAGACAATTGCCAAGTACTTAGGGGATGACTTTGAGGTCTTGGCCTCGGTCGGCCACATTCGTGATTTGGCTGACCCTAAAGAATTACCCGCCGATAAGAAAAAAGGTCCGCTGGCAAAGTTCTCAATAGATGTCGACAACGACTTTGAACCCTTTTATGTGATTTCCGCCGGAAAGTCGAAGACAGTCAGCGACCTAAAGAGTGCCCTCAAGGGAGCCGATGAGTTGTTTCTCGCAACTGATGAAGACCGCGAGGGGGAGGCTATCGCCTGGCACCTACTCGAAGTCCTAAAGCCCAAGGTCCCGGTTCGTCGCATGGTCTTCAATGAGATAACCAAAGAGGCGATTGCCGAGGCGAAGAACAACACACGCGAACTAAACACCGACCTGGTTCAGGCCCAGGAGACCAGAAGGGTTGTTGACCGACTGGTCGGGTATGAAATCTCGCCAGTGTTGTGGCGAAAGATTAACCGTGGCCTTTCTGCAGGCCGTGTTCAGTCACCCGCAATGCGCATGATTGTTGAGCGTGAACGTGAGCGCATGGCGTTTGTCTCAGCCTCCTATGCTTCTGTGACCGTGCAGCTTGAGAAGGCCGGGACAAGTTTTGAGGCAAAGCTGCACTCGGTTGACGGCCAGCGCCTTGCAAGTGGGAAGAGCTTTGACGCAGCTGGAAAGTTGATCCAAGACGCGACCGTGTTGGCACCACTAGATGCTGAGGCAATCGCGAAAGCAATAGTCGGAGAGTCTCTGAAGATCGTTTCTGTTGAAGCAAAACCTTCAACCAGAAAGCCATACGCTCCCTTCACTACTTCTACCCTGCAGCAGGAGGCCTCACGCAAACTGGGCATGAGTGCGAAGCAGGCGATGGACACCGCTCAACAGCTTTATCAAGACGGTCACATTACATATATGCGAACCGACTCACCTGCGCTATCCCAGCAGGCGATCACTGCTGCGAGAGCAGCTGGAGCACAGCTGGGCAAGGACCTAATTCCAGATGCACCAAGGATCTATGGGGCAAAGTCAAAGAACGCTCAAGAGGCTCACGAGGCGATTAGGCCATCAGGCGAGAGCTTCCGCCATCCCGATGAGCTCAAGAATGTCTTGGCTGGCAAAACCCACGCTCTTTACGAGCTGATCTGGCGAAGGACTGTTGCTTCTCAGATGGCGGATGCAAAACTATCGACAACCTCGGTGAGGTTTGAGGCCAAGGCTGCCGGCAAATCTTTAGAGCTAACATCGAGCGGCACGACAGTTACCTACAAGGGATTCTTAGCCGTCTACGACGAGACCCGAGAAGAGGAAACGGAAGCTGAGGCCAAGCTCCCGATTCTCACCGAGGGTGAGGCTCTGCCAGCACTAGCTGCTGAGGCTAAGGGTCACAACACCCAACCCCCAGCCCGCTACACCGAAGCATCGCTAGTAAAGGCACTCGAAGAGCAGGGCATTGGGCGTCCATCAACCTATGCCGCAATCATCTCGACGATTATCTCCAAGGGCTATGTGGTGAAGCAGGGTAGTGCTCTGGTTCCAGAGTGGATCGCCTTCACGGTTACTCGCTTCCTGGAAGAGAACTTTGGGAAGCTTGTGGACTACGCCTTCACCGCAAAAATGGAGGGCGATCTAGACCAGATTGCCCTGGGCGAACTAGACAGAACCCAGTGGCTTAATGAGTTTTACTTTGGAGACAAGGGGCTCAAGAACACCGTTGAGTCCTTGGGGGAGTCAGATCCAAGGCTGATCAACAGCTTCGAGATTTCACCGGGAGTCCTGCTCAGAACCGGCAAATACGGCCCATACCTCGAGCTTGAACAAAATGGCGAGCGCAGGATTGTGAACATCCCCGAGGGCTTAGCTCCTGATGCGCTAAATGCAGAGAAGGCTCAGCAACTGATTGATGCTCCACCGGCAGAGGATCGAGTGCTTGGCGTTGACCCAGCAACTGGCCTAGATATCATCGTGAAGGATGGTCGCTACGGGCCATTCGTGACTTTGGTTGATGAGGGAAACCCCAAGCCAAAGACGGCATCACTTTTCAAGAGCATGTCGGTTGCTACCGTGAGTCTCGAAGAAGCGATTCAGTTGTTATCACTGCCTCGTGAGCTCGGGATTGATCCCGAGTCAGGAAATATGGTCACTGTTCAAAACGGCAAGTATGGTCCGTATCTGAAAAAGGGCAGCGACTCACGCTCCATTGATTCTGAAGAGAAGATCTTCTCGATAACTCTTGAAGAAGCACTTGAGATCTACAAGCAGCCAAAATACGGCGCTCGCCGAACCGCCTCTACTCCTCTCAGAGAATTCGGAGACGATCCAGCCTCAGGCAAACCCGTTGTTGCAAAAACTGGTCAGTTTGGAAACTACGTGACCGACGGTGTAATCAACGCAACCGTTCCTAAGGATGAGGATCTTGAGGAGCTATCCAGCGACCGAGCCTTTGAGCTTTTGGCCATAAGGCGTGAGAAGCTTGGGGTCGAGCCAGGTGAGGCCCCAAAGACTCAAAAGAAGACTAGAAAAAAGCGCTGATGTTTATAACCTTCGAAGGTATTGACGGGGTGGGTAA
>CAYTOH010000032.1:2270-4392 GCA_964439375.1 uncultured Aquiluna sp. | reverse complement strand
GAGCAGGAGAAGGTTGACTTTTTTGAGAGGGCAAGAGAGCAGTATCTAGCCCTTGCCAAAGAGCCCAGGTTCTTGGTTGTGGATGCAAATCTCACAGTGGATCAGATTCAGCAGCAGATCAGAGTTCGGGTTCAGGAGCTACTGTCTTGAGCCAAAAGGTTTGGGATGACCTGCTCGGGCAACCCGAAGCTCTCGAGCAGCTGAAAAAGGTTGTAGCAAACAGAGAAGAGGGCGTTCACCACGCCTGGCTTTTCACAGGGCCTGCAGGTTCTGGACGGTCGAATCTCGCACTCAGTTTTGCTGCCGCGCTGCAGTGTGAAAAGCAGGGCTGTGGGGAGTGTCAGAGTTGTCGGCTAACTCTCGCTGGGGCGCACCCCGATATCAATTACCTCGAAACAGACCGGGTTCAAATCAGCATCGAACAGGTTCGCGAGCTAGTTTCGAAAGCCTCGATGGCAAGCTCGATGGGTAACTATCGAGTCATCATCATCGAAGATGCCGACCGCATGACCGAGAGAACCTCGAATGTATTGCTCAAGGAGCTTGAGGAACCTAGCGATCGAACCATTTGGATTCTCTGCGCGCCGAGTGTCTCAGAGCTACTGCCAACCATTCGCTCCAGGACAAGAAACCTAAACCTCAGGCTCCCTTCGGTCGAAGAAGTAGCGCTGCTGCTGCATCAAAGAGACGGTGTTGATCTCGAAGCCGCTCGAGTCGCTGCTCGACAAGCACAGAACCACGTTGGCATGGCTCGCAGGCTAGCAACTAATAATGACGCGAGACTTCGCAGAAGCGACACCGTAAAGATTGGTCTTGAAATAAAGGATCTTTCCTCAGCGATGCTGGCAGCGGAAAAGCTATTGAACGTTGCCAAGAAGGATGCCGAAGCGGTTGCAAATGATAAAGACGCCCAAGAACGAGCCGATCTATTGGCAGCCTACGGAGTATCAGAATCTGAGAAGTTGCCCCCCAATTTGAAATCCAGTTTCAAAGAACTCGAGGAGAATCAAAAACGCAGGCAAACCCGATTGCTCAGAGACGGTATTGACCGAATCCTGACCGATCTGGAATCGATCTTTAGAGACGTGCTTGCTCTTCAGCTTGGCACGGGTTCTGACCTATACAACCCAGAACACCAAGCTGAACTCATTCAACGAGCAAACTCTGGAACCGCAGAGCAATCGATATCGGTGCTGGATGGAATCTCAAAGGCTAGGGTTCGCTTGGCATCGAATGTAAGAGACTTAGTGGTTCTTGAAGCGCTCTGCACAAAGCTGATTTTTAGGAGAAACAATGCGGCTTAGATCTCTGGTTGTGGCCAGCGTATTGTTCCTCACCGGCTGCACGCCTGCCGCAAACACCGCTGCTCCCATTAGCAGCATTGACGAGGTTCTCACCCAGGCTGTTACCTGGACTGACTGTGAGGATGGATTTGAGTGCGCAACGGTTGGCGCGCCACTCGATTGGCTTAACCCAAGCGATGAGTTTTTACCAATCGCAATAATTAGAAAAGCTGAAGCCAGCTCAAAGCCAGTGATCTTCGTGAATCCTGGTGGGCCGGGCGTTTCGGGCGTGACCTGGTTCCGCGAGGGGTATAACACCCTCGGTTCAAAAGAGCTTAGAAATGAGTTTCAGGTCATTGCCTTCGACCCTCGCGGTGTTGGCAAATCAGCAGGAGTGGTCTGCCCCAGTCAAGAGATCAAAGACCGCGTGTATTACGAGCAGTCTCCCTTTGAATATGGCTCTCAGGCTGACCTCGAATACACCACTAAAAGCTTGCTTGACTTTGCCGAAGACTGTCAAAAATCAGGTTTTGATCCTGCTTATTTCAACACCCAGCAAGCTGCCAGAGACCTAGAACTACTTCGCGAACTTGTTGGCGGGGAAAGTTTGAATTACCTCGGCTTCAGCTATGGAACCCTGCTCGGCTCCACCTATGCGGCCTTGTTTCCGGACAAGGTAGGCAAGCTCGTTCTAGATGGCGCGATTGACCCAACCAAGTCCGAAGGTGAAATGCTGCTGAGCCAAGTGGCCGGTTTCGATGCAGCGTTCAAGGCCTATCTCGCGCACTGCGTAGAGCAGCTGCAGTGTCCGTTTAATGGCAATGCCGAGTCGGCCCTTG
>CAYTOH010000032.1:0-2170 GCA_964439375.1 uncultured Aquiluna sp. | reverse complement strand
CACTGCGTAGAGCAGCTGCAGTGTCCGTTTAATGGCAATGCCGAGTCGGCCCTTGGGGTTGTTGCGCAGTTCTTGGCCGAACGTGAGAAGTCAGCTCTTCCAACACAGCTCGGCAGAGAGCTCAGCTTGCAGGCCGCACTCTCTGGAATAATCGCGGCGCTGTACTCAGAGCAGTCCTGGATCTATCTGTCTCAGGCTTTTGATGAGGCGCTGGATGGAGACGGCACAACTCTTTTGCTACTGGCCGACTTCTATAACAACCGTGAGCTTGATGCTGGATACACCTCAAACCTTAACGAAGCAAACCGAGCAATTTCTTGCGCGGATGCTCGGATCAGCGAAGCAGAGTCAGCCGCTTTGAACGAGAGGTTTACTCAACAGAGTCAAGTGTTTGGCAAGTACTTCATGCAGCCTCACCTGGCATGTGTCGGCTGGCCTGAAGGCAAGTCAATGGTGCCGTTGGATTTCACGGTCAAGCTTGCGAATGCTCCACTTGTGGTTGGCACAACCGGAGATCCTGCAACTCCATACGCTCAAGCTCAAGCCCTCAGTGAGCTTTTGGATGGAGCAGTTCTTTTGACCTTGAAGGCCGATCGACACACCGCCTACGGTTCAAGTGTGTGCATTGACTCGATTGTCGAGGCTTATTTCAGAGGTAGCGATATTGGTTCGAAGGACCAAACCTGTAACCGCTAGAGGTACAGCCCGGCCAAAACGAAGCCGAAAATAGCAATGAAGATTGCGGGGGTCACATACTTCACAACTTCCAGCCATGGCCGAAACGCAATCACTCGTGTGCGGAGTTTGGATGAACCAGGCAAGTTCTTTAGGTCATCAATCGCACCCTGCGCCTGAGCGGCAGCCGAGTATTCGGCCAATGCCCCCAAAATTCCAGAAGCCAAGAGAATCAGGGCAAAGGCATGCTTGAGGTAATCGCCTGATTCTGCGATCTGAGGGGTAGCGATAACCGCAAATCCAAGTAGAGCAGTTGGAGCAAGCTGCGCCAGGATGATGTGAAGTCGGTTTTTTTGAAACTCTTGGATTAGTTCTTGCTCGGTCATGGTTCTCCAATAGGTCGTCACACTCAAGAGTAGGTCTCAGTTTGCCCAACAATGCGCTTCAAGAAAGTCTTTCCATAAGATTTCGCAGACTGCTAACCGGCGACCCAGAAGGTGTTCCACCCTGGCTGGCAATTGTCGCTAAGGGAGATGAACCAGGTCTTTACCTCCCAGAGCAAGCCCCATGGATTGTTCACGCAGATTTCTCAACCTTGGTTGGGGGAGTCAGGGCACTGCTCATGCAAGCCCTCCACCCTGGGTCTCTCAGGGGAGTGTCCCAACACTCTAGGTATGAAGAAGATCCGCTTGGGAGACTCTCCGGAACCATTAGGTGGCTCACGGTCACAACATTTGGTTCGATGGAGGCGATTCAGGGTGAGGCGGGCAGAGTTAACCGAATGCACGATCGAGTCTCCGGTGATTACACAACCGCCCAGGGGGAATCAAGGCCTTATAGAGCCGCTGACCCTGATCTATTGCTGTGGGTGCATGTGGCATTCATGGATAGTTTCCTTAGAGCGCATCAGAACTACTCGAAGAAACCGATCCCTGGTGGAGCCGACGAATACGTTCGGCTATGGGCAGACTCTGTAAAACCTCTAGGTCTAGATTCCGCTCCTCAGTCAGAGGCTGAGCTTCTTGAGACGCTGGAGAATTTCAAGCCCAAACTGGCTGTCACTGAACAAACCAAGAGTGTTATTCACTGGATCAAGAACGCTCCACTGCCTCTGGCCGCCAAGCCAATTTACTCACTGCTCTTTCAGTCAGCGCTCGCATCTATGCCTGCCGAATACAAAACAATGATTGGGCTTCGCTCCTTACCTCTGTGGTTCACAAGGCCGGTTACCACATCGCTACTGAGATTGATGAGGATTGCAATTGGCCCCGAGTCTCCAATCGAAGATGCGGCAAAGGCCAGGTTGAGAAGGGCCGGGGTCTGGAACGGCTAGTGATCAAACCATCAGCTAATTATCAGCTCGCGAGGAATAAACCAGTGGCCCCAGAGCTTTACTTCAATGGTTTCATTGCTTCTCAATAGCTAACCGCAATTGAGCAAAAACCTGGAAGAGATTTCAGGACCTCCTAGAAGTAAAAAGGGCATCCTTGCCGGG
>CAYTOH010000031.1:0-9279 GCA_964439375.1 uncultured Aquiluna sp. | reverse complement strand
TTTGGAAAACGCCGTGGAGGCTGCCAAGGAGTTCGGTAACGCAGTTGCCGAGGGTTACCACGAGCGTGAAGCCGAATTGGCAAAGCCCAAGACAACTAAGCGCAAGACCACTAAGTAGCAAATGAAAACTGCCGAAATCAAGCGGCGGTGGCTGGACTTCTTCGAAAAGAAGGGCCACACCGTTGTTCCAAGCGCTCCGCTCATCTCGCAAGACCCAACTCTTATGTTCGTGGTCGCCGGAATGGTTCCCTTCATCCCCTACATGACAGGCGTTCTTCCGGCCCCTTACCCAAGAGCCACCAGCGTTCAAAAGTGTGTCCGCACTCTGGACATTGATGAAGTGGGAAAGACGACTCGACACGGCACCTTCTTCCAGATGAACGGAAACTTCTCATTTGGTGACTACTTCAAGAAGGAAGCCATTGCCTTCGCCTGGGAACTGCTGACCTCAAAGGTAGAAGACGGCGGATTAGGTTTTGATCCGGAGAAACTCTGGGCAACCGTTTATCAAGACGATGACGAGGCCATCGGTTACTGGCTGGAGCAGACCAGCATTCCGCGCGAACGAATCCAAAAGCGTGGCATGCGAGACAACTACTGGTCCACTGGCCAGCGTGGACCAGCAGGTCCTTGCTCGGAGATTTATTTTGACCGCGGCCCGGCATACGGGGCGGAAGGTGGCCCCGAGGCAGACGAGGACAGATACATAGAGATCTGGAACCTCGTGTTCATGCAGTACGAACGTGCCGACGGTGGAACCAAGGACCACTTTGAAATTCTTGGGGAACTACCCAAAAAGAACATCGACACCGGAATGGGCTTGGAGCGAGTGGCGTTTCTGCTCCAGGGTGTTGAAAACATCTACGAAATTGACCAGGTTCGACCGCTGATTGACATCGCGGCCGAGCTGAGTGGCAAAAAGTACGGCGCTAGCGAGGTCGATGATGTTCGAATGCGAGTGGTCGCCGACCACATTCGCTCGGCGCTTATGCTGATGAGCGATGGTGTCAGCCCATCCAACGAAGGTCGCGGCTACATCCTCAGGCGCCTGCTTAGACGCTCAATTCGTGCCTTGAGGCTGATCGGCGTCTCTGAGCCAAGTTTCGAGAGGCTATTCACCGCTAGCAAGAATGCCATGGTCGAGGCATACCCTGAGTTGGAAGAGAACTTCCCGAGAGTTCTGCGTTCAGCATTAGCCGAGGAGACGGGCTTCAGACGAACTCTTGATTCAGGAACGGTCGTGCTCGAGCAGGCAATCGCTAACTCAAAGGATGTTCTTAGTGGCGAGGATGCCTTCCTGCTCCACGACACATACGGATTCCCAATCGATCTAACCGTTGAAATTGCAGAGGAGAACGGCCTTACCGTAGACAGAGACGGCTTCAATCGACTCATGCAGGAACAGAAGAGCCGCGCCAAGGAAGATGCTAAGAGCAAGAAGGTCGGTGGCGCCGGACTTCAGGTTTACAGCGAGTTCCGCTCCAAAGGTGAGACACAGTTCCTTGGTTACGAGACCCTCGAAACAGATGGTCAGATCCTGGGCTTGATTCGCGGTGGCGAGGTTGAATCCTCGCTCTCCGAAGGAGAGATTGGCGAACTCTTTATTGATCGAACTTCGCTTTACGCCGAGTCCGGTGGCCAGGCCGCAGATGCCGGAAGAATCCTGGGCGATGGCTTTGAGCTAGAGGTTCTCGACGTTCAAAAGCCTGTCAAGGGTCTTTTCTCCCACAAGGTTCGAGTTCTAAGGGGTGAGGTAAAGGTCGGGGACAGAGCACAAACCCTAGTCGACCCACAGTGGCGCCTAGGCGCGGCACAGGCTCACTCGGCAACTCACGTTGTGCACGCTGCACTCAGGCAAGTACTCGGCCCAGAAGCTCTGCAGTCTGGTTCATTCAACAAGCCTGGCTACATGAGACTCGACTTTTCGTGGGGCGAGGCTTTGAGCGAGACAGCCAAATCAGAAATTGAAGAGGTTTCAAACCTAGCCATTCGAGCAGACCTTGCGGTCTCTGCACAGTTCATGACGCTTCCTGAAGCTAAGAAATGGGGGGCTATCGCACTATTCGGGGAGACTTACGACGAGCAGGTTCGCGTCGTACAGGTAGGAGGGCCGTGGTCCCGTGAGCTGTGTGGTGGAACGCACGTTTCACGATCATCTCAAATTGGCCTGGTTTCGGTCATTGGAGAATCGTCGGTGGGTTCAGGTGCAAGACGCATTGAAGCTGAAGTCGGTATCGACGCCCTCAGGTCTCTAATTGCTGAGCGAGACTTGATTCGCAGGCTCTCTTCAGAGCTCAAGGCTCCAATTGCGGAGCTAGAAAAGCGCATTCTTGACTCTTTGGAGGATCTGCGCTCGGCAACCAAGAAGATTTCTGAACTGGAAGCTTCACAGGCTCTGGGTAGATTGCCGGAGCTTCTGAAACATGTCACTGAGCTCAACGGCAAGAAAGTACTTTCCCTTCACGTCGAGAATCTTTCAGCTGAACAACTCCGTCAACTCGCAGTCAAAGCAAAAGAAGAACTGGGCTCTTGGGGCGTTGTGGTTCTGGCGAGCATCACTGAGGGTCGCGTAACGCTTATGGTGGCAGCTGGTCAAGCGGCTATCGAGTCTGGAGTCAGAGCTGGGGATCTGGCAAAGGCAGCCAGCGCAGTTCTCGGCGGCGGGGGCGGTGGCAAGCCTGATTTGGCCCAAGGTGGAGGCTCAGAGGTTTCAAAGCTCGACAGCGCCTTAGCTGCTGCGGTGGAACTTATAAAGTGAGGCGGCTAGGCGTCGATGTGGGTGCTGCTCGCATAGGCGTTGCCGTTTCTGAAGGCAGCCTGGTGTTACCCCTGGAAACACTGAAGGCGGGGGCTCAGAGCTTCGCGGAACTTATTTCTATAGCGGAGAGTCGCGTAGCTACGGTTATTTACGTGGGTTTACCACTATCGCTTTCAGGTGCCAAGACAGAGAGCTCGAGACTTGCACTCGCCTATGCCAAAGAATTGTCAGCTCGCCAAAGCATCCCGGTTCGCCTAATTGACGAACGCTTGACAACCAAGACAGCTCAGCAAAGACTGCATCAAGCTGGGAAGAGCACCAAGAGCTCGAAGTCGCTCATCGATGCTCAAGCTGCCGCACTTATTCTTGAGTTTGCGCTTGCGTCGGAGCGCGATGGAGCGCTGGCGGGAAAGAGCGTGGAGGAACTGGATGCTTGAAGAGTTTGAAGCCGAGCCAAAAAAGCGCTCTAAGAATGTTCTAGTTGGGTCCATCGCGGCACTGGTCCTACTCGGACTCATCGGTGGCGGAACTCTGCTTGCCTACGATCAAATAAGCACCTTCATTTCTAGGTTCCAGGTTGAGGACTATCAGGGTGATGGTGGCCCCAGCACGACCATCGTGATTGCCCCGGGTGACGACGGAGCGACCGTCGCTAGAAAACTTGTCGAAGCGGATGTGATCAAGAGCTTTGATGCCATCTATCGGGGAATGCTGAGGGCTGACTTCACCATTTACCCTGGAACCTATGAGTTTCCGACCCAGATTCCAGGGGCTACCGCACTAAAGCTCTTGATTGAGGGAAAGAACCGAGTGGTGGTCCAGGTGACTATCCCGGAGGGGAAACGGATCCAGCAAATCAGAGAAATCCTGGTTTCAGAACTTGGTTTGAAAGAGGCAGACATTGATGCTGCGCTTGAATCTCAAATGTCACGAGTTTCGGAGAAGGCCCCAACTCTCGAGGGCTACCTATTCCCAGCCACCTACACCTTTGACCCCGGCGTGAGTGCTGAGGCGGTCATCACTGCAATGGTGAACCGGATGGAAGCTGAGCTTCAAAGCTATGACCGCGAGCTGAAAGATTCTCACGATCTGTTGAGCATGGCGGCCTTAATTCAGGCAGAGGGAAAGATTAGAGAGGACTTCTTCCGAATCTCCAGAGTCTTCGCCAATCGCCTAGAAGCCGGAATGCCGCTGCAGTCAGATCCAACCGTCAAGTATCGCTATGAGGGCGAGCAATCGAACTTTACAGATGGAGTTAGGGACCGGTCCAACCCATTCAATACCTACATTTACGGAGGAGTCCCGGTAGGGCCCGTTGGAAACCCTGGATCTCTCGCAATTGAAGCCGCACTCAGGCCCGCCGATGGAGACTGGCTGTATTTCGTATCGATCAATCTCAAGACCGGTGAGACTGTTTTCTCCGAAACTCTCTCCGAACATGAAAGAGCAGCCGAACTTTACAGAGCCTGGCTCAGAGCGAATCCGGGCTGGAATTGACACGTCGTTATGCGGTGCTGGGGTCACCAATCAAGCACTCGAAGTCTCCCGCAATACACAATGCTGCCTTCGAATCGCTTGGCGATGACGCACAGTATTCAAGTTTTGAGATAGCGGACGGCCTAAAAGTTTGGCTGCTGGATCAAGACCCAGACTGGGTCGGCTTTAGCGTCACGATGCCCCTGAAGAAACAAGCCCTAGATGCAGCAAACCGGGCTGATCCGTTGGCAATAGCAACCCAGGCCGCGAACACTCTAGTTAGGACCGAAGATGGTTGGGATGCATTCAACACGGATGTTTTCGGTATTCAGCAGGCGCTGAGGGACCATAAGTTTTCCTCAGTGTGTGTGTTAGGGACCGGTGCTACTGCCAGAAGCTCAATCGTTGCCATGCTAGACATGGGTAAGCGAGTAAGCATTTGGGGGAGAGACAAAGATGCGGTAGCAAGACTCTGCACCGAGTTTGATGTTGATGCGGTAGCAAGTCTTCACATCGCACTGAGCCAGCCCGCAGTTGTTTCAACCCTGCCTGCAAACGCTCTCGATGACCAAGTCTCGGAAAGCTACACCGGCGTCCTCCTGGACGTGGTTTATGACCCCTGGCCAACGAAACTGGCTCTTTGCTTCAGCTCTGGACGCGTCGTTTCTGGCTTAGAAATGTTGATTTGGCAAGCCATCGGTCAGCAACGTCTTTTTCATGGACACGAGCTCAGTCAACCCCTTCCAGACGAAGCGAAACTGCTTCAAGCGATTCGGGCTGCAGTATCCGTGCCAAAATAGACAGATGTTGCGCTGGATAACCGCCGGGGAGTCACACGGCCCTGAACTCATTGGAGTAATCGAAGGTCTGCCCGCGGGCGTGAGCATTCTGGCCGAGGACATTCAGTCGGCTCTCGCCAGAAGACGACTTGGCTATGGCCGAGGCGCGCGAATGAAGTTTGAGCAGGATGAGATCACGATCTCTGCGGGAGTTAGGTTTGGCCTGAGCCAAGGTGGGCCAGTTGCCATCAGAATTGCCAACACGGAATGGCCCAAATGGGAAACGGTTATGAGCGCCGCCCCGATCGACACCGCAGAATTGACGGGTGCTCGAGGAGCTCCGCTGACTCGGCCCAGGCCGGGACACGCAGACTTCACAGGCATGCAAAAGTATGGGTTTGATGAGGCCAGACCAGTCCTTGAGCGCGCTAGTGCAAGAGAAACTGCAACCAGAGTCGCACTCGGAAGGATAGCTCAAAACTTTCTGCGGGAGCTCGGTATTGAACTGGTAACCCACACCGTAGCGATTGGCACGGTTCAAAATCTAGAGCTAGAGCTTCCAACTCCCAAAGATTTAATTTCTCTTGATGAGGACCCGGTGCGCTGTTTCAGCAAGGCTGCTTCTGCCGCCATGGTTGCTGAAATTGACGATTGCCACTCCTCTGGAGACACCATTGGTGGAGTCACCGAAACGTTGGTTTACGGCTGCCCACCAGGACTTGGTTCCTACGTTCACTGGGACAGGCGCCTCGACGCCCAGCTAGCGGCGGCAATCATGGGGATTCAAGCCATGAAGTCGGTGGAGATTGGCGATGGTCTCGAGAACACAAAGCGTCGAGGATCTGTCGCGCACGATGAGATTGTCCGAGAGGGCGGCGAGGTTGTTCGCCTTACCGATAGGGCAGGTGGCATCGAAGGCGGAATGTCTAACGGCGAGATTATTCGAGTGCGGGCCGGCATGAAGCCAATTTCCACTGTTCCCCGAGCGCTACAGACCTTGGACACGGCAACAGGCGAAGCTGCTACCGCTCACCATCAGCGCAGTGACGTTTGTGCGGTACCCGCGGCTGGAATTGTGGCCGAGGCAATGGTTGCCATGGTGTTGGCCAACGCCGTATTGGAGAAATTTGGGGGAGATTCCGTTGCTGAGACCAAGCGCAACATGGACTCATACCTAAGTAGCATCCCAGAGGTGCTGCGCTCTCGCATTGCGAAGCCATAGTGGAAAGCGCGATAGTTCTAATCGGTCCCATGGGTGCAGGAAAGACAACCCTAGGCAAGAAACTTGCGGCTGAATTGGGGCTGGAGTTTATTGACACCGACAAGGCAGTCGCTCGCCACCACGGCGCCATCACCCGGATTTTTGAAACTAAGGGAGAAGAGCACTTTCGCAACCTTGAAACCAAGGCGTTGGCGAATGCCCTTGCTTCGAGATCAGTTGTTGCTACCGGTGGAGGAGCTGTGCTGTCAGAACGAAATCAAGCGCTGCTAAGACCCCATCACGTGGTTTTTCTTGACACTAGTGCTGAGCATGTCCTTGGAAAGATAAACCTCGACAAGAGGCCTTTACTCAAAGACAACCCCCAAAAGTGGCAAGAGATTTACGATGCCAGGGTTGACATCTATCGCTCCCTGGCGGACCAGACTGTCTTCACTGGCGGCAAGGGCATCAAACAACTAATTGAAACGATCAGAGAAGGGCTTCCCAAGTGAGCGCAGTTATAGGGAGAGGGTTGCTCAACGAGGTATCGATTGGCCTGGATGGAGTCAAAAAGGTCCTCATTCTTCACCCTGTTGCCCTTGCGGTAACAGCTGAGGCAATTCGCGAGGATCTTGCTCAGAAGGGATTTGAAGCCCTAATCGCTGAGGTTCCCAATGGCGAAGAATCCAAAAGAATCGAGGTTGCTGCGTTTTGCTGGGGCATCATGGGGCAAGCCGATTTCAATCGAAACGATGCAGTAATAGGTCTTGGTGGTGGTGCAACCACTGACCTTGCTGGGTTTGTCGCAGCAACCTGGCTCAGAGGGATCCGTAGTGTTCTAATCCCAACAACTCTGCTGGGGATGGTTGATGCTGCCATTGGGGGAAAGACCGGCGTTAATACCGCCGAGGGAAAAAACCTAGTAGGCGCTTTTCACTTGCCGCATCGAGTGATTATTGACCTAGACACCCTAGAGACGTTGCCGAAGAACGACTTGGTTGCTGGCATGGCAGAGGTTGCAAAGTATGGATTTATTGCTGACCCCTGGATCCTTGAGGCTCTCACAGACTCAAGCGCTGTCGACCCAAAGTCTGACCTCATCGAAGAACTAGTGAGACGATCGGTTGAAATAAAGCAGCGAGTAACCGAGAGCGATTTTCGCGAAGCTGGGGAGCGGGAGTTTCTAAACTACGGACACACCCTTGGGCATGCAATCGAGCATGCTGAGAGATATAAGTGGCGCCATGGTGCAGCTATCTCAATCGGCATGGTCTACGCGGCAGAGTTGGCACTCTTATCCGGCAAGCTCGCGGAAAAGGATGTTGAACTTCACAGGCGAATCCTCGGAGGCCTGGGGCTCCCACTCAGTTATCGATCAGATAAATGGGACCAGCTTCTAATGACAATGCAGAAGGACAAAAAGTCCCGGGCTGGATCGCTCCGCTTTGTGGTACTTGAGGGAATCGGTAAGCCAGGCATGCTCCACGCACCAACTCCAGATTTGCTGTTCACTGCTTTTCAGGCGATTGTGGAATAGCGTTTACCCATGTCGAAGATCCTTGTTCTAAACGGTGCGAATCTGAATCTGCTGGGTAGGCGCGAGCCATCCATTTACGGATTCGAAACCTTGGCCACCCTAGAAAGTGCTCTTAGAGCTCAATTTCCAGCCCACGAGTTCGATTTTCGTCAGACCAACAGCGAGGATGAATTGATTGGCTTTATTCACGAGGCCTTCGAAAGTAAATTGCCGGTGATATTGAATCCTGGAGCTTTTACCCACTACTCCTATGCATTGCGCGATGCTTGCTCAGCACTTACAACCTCAGGAGTGAAGCTTGTTGAGGTGCACATCACTAATCCACACACCCGCGAAGAATTCAGGCACACATCCGTAATTAGTGGGGTTGCAACGGGCGTAATTGCCGGTTTTGGCATCGATAGCTACCGCTTGGCAGTTTCGGCGCTCACCCACAACTAGAATTCACAAGGTTTATCTCAAGGAGAAACATGGCAACGTCAAACGACCTCAAAAACGGCATGGTGCTGAACATCGAGGGCCAACTCTGGTCTGTCATCGAGTTTCAGCATGTGAAGCCAGGAAAGGGCCCAGCCTTTGTCCGCAGCAAGCTCAGAAACGTGCTCTCTGGAAAGGTCGTCGACAAGACCTTCAACGCTGGTGTGAAGGTGGAGACAGCAAATGTTGACCGCCGTGACATGCAGTACCTATACAACGATGGCTCGGGGTTTGTGTTTATGGACACCACCAACTACGACCAGATCGTTGTTCCAGCCGAGACCGTAGGTGAGGCATCAAACTTCATGCTCGAGAACCAGATGGCCACCGTTGCCCTGCACGAGGGCAACCCACTTTATGTTGAGCTACCGCCATCTGTCGTGCTTGAAATCACATACACCGAACCTGGGCTGCAGGGAGATCGCTCTACGGGTGGGACCAAGCCAGCAACTCTAGAGACTGGCTACCAAATCCAGGTTCCGCTGTTCATCGAGAACAACACCAGGGTCAAGGTTGACACTAGAACAGGTGACTACCTAGGCCGCGTGACGGACTAATTGAGCGCGAGAACTAAGGCCCGCAAGCGAGCGTTGGACGCTCTATATGCGGCTTCCGTTCGCGGGGGCGACCCGCTGCAACTTCTTGCCGAGACTCAGGTAGAGGTAGCGGACAGGCAGAATCAAGAGGCCATCTTTGATTATGCCGAGATGCTTCTCACCGGATATCAGCAGAACTCTGACTCCATCGATACTCAATTGAGCATGCTTGCAGACAACTGGTCTCTAGAGCGAATGCCAAACATTGATCGAGCAGTCTTGCGGCTGGCCGCGTGGGAGATCCTTTACAACGATGAGGTGCCGTCAGAAGTTGCGATAGCCGAGGCGGTTGCCTTGGCCTCGGAGTATTCAACCGACGATTCACCGAAGTTTATAAATGGGGTGCTGGCTCGATTGGCGAAGGGTTCAACCGCTCTCTAGCCTGTTATGCTTTTGGCAGATGTCCTTTAAATTCGTCCAGAGAGGCGAAGAAGGAGAGAAATGAACTCTCGTGT
>CAYTOH010000030.1:0-9368 GCA_964439375.1 uncultured Aquiluna sp. | reverse complement strand
CGGCCCCCTGGACCACAACCAGGTGCTCTACCAGCTGAGCTATACCCACCATGTTTGGCCACTTGGGCCAAAGCTCCTAGATTCTATCAGCACGCAAAGATTCCGCTACTGCCTTGGCTGTATCAGAGTCTGGCCCTGGAGCTTCAACCAAGATTGTCTTTCGGTAGTACCGCAACTCTTGGATTGACTCTTTGATGTCTGCAAGCGCCCTGTGGTTGCCAACTTTTTTTGGCATCTGAAAGTAGACCCTTGGATACCAGCGACGAGATAGTTCCTTTATCGAACTAACGTCGATGTTTCTGTAGTGGAGGTAAGAGTCGAGCTGTGGCATGTATCGATTTATGAACATGCGATCTGTTCCGATGCTGTTACCAGCTAGAGGAGCCGTCCGCTCTGCCAAAACCCACTGCTTGATGTATGCCAAAACTTTAGCTTCTGCCTCTTCAAGAGTTATTCCCTTATCTATCTCTTGGAGAAGACCGGAGTCTTTGTGCATTTTGGTGACAAACTCACCCATGTTTTCAAGGGCCGCCGCCGATGGCTTTACAACAAGCTGAAGGCCAGAATCGACTTCATTCAGCTCACCGTCAGTCACGACTACTGCAATCTCACAGATCTCATCGACTGCAAGATTGAGGCCTGTCATCTCGCAATCAACCCAGACAATAAAGTCAGCCAAGTTCTTCCCTTAGTCGTTCGAGTGTCTTGACTCTTTGGCAGCTCGCTTCTGGGCCTTGAGTTCAGCTTTAGCCTGCTTCTTGGCCTCCCTGAGCTCAGCCTTGGTCGGCTTAGTGGGTTCTTCCGCTATGAACTTTGGCAGCTCATCCCTAACCGCTGGAATTGGAGCCGTTTGCGTTGATGGCTCCCTCCAAGTCATTTGCGTTTCGTTATCAAGCTCAACGTTGTCTTGATCGAGCGACCAAGCCAGAGCAGGGGCTTCAGTTTCGCGTGCTGGGGTAAACACTTCAGGCGCTTCAAGTGCGTTAACCTGAGGATCTGTGATTGCCTTTGCCTCCTCGGCAAGTTGCTTGGCTATCTTCTCTTCCCAGTCTTCAGCTGAGGTGACTTGTTCATCCACTGGCTTCGCGGGCTCGTGAATGGCTCGCTCTGATTCTGGAGTCGGCAATACCTCGAGAACCTCGTCGCGGTTATGTTCCGTTGGCTTTTCTTCCCCTGAATCTTGAGCAGGTCTTTCGGCTACTGCTGTGCTCGTCGCAGCAGCCACTACTGGAGAAACCCCTTCAGGAGCAGATTTACTCGCGAGCTTGTCTGCTTTGGCCTCAAGCTTTGCTGCCTTGGCCTCAAGCTTTGCGTCAGCTGCTGCCTGGCGCTTTTGAATGCGGTTTTGCTTGCGCTGCTGTCTAAGCGCTTTACGTTCGGCACGACCCTCAACCAGCCAGTAGAGAACTGGCACCAGAATCAGGGTCAAAAGCGTTGAGGAGAAAAGTCCTCCGATAACGACTATTGCCAGTGGTTTGGATATGAAGCCGGATTCGCCGGTGAGTCCCAGCGCCATAGGGAACAGAGCGAAGATCGTGGCAAGCGCTGTCATGAGAATCGGCCTTAGTCGCTGCCTTGCTCCAGAAACTAGAGCATCCTCAACGCTTCTGCCTTGCTTTCGATACTGATTCACAAGGTCGATCAACACAATTGCGTTGGTAACCACGATTCCAATCAGCATCAACATACCGATGAGCGCAGGAACACCCAGTGCGGTGTCAGTTATCAAGAGAAGTCCGAGTGCACCGGTTGCTGCAAACGGAATCGAGATCAAAAGGATGAGTGGCTGCAACAGGGAACCGAAGGTGGCAACCATGACGATGTACACGATTGCAACAGCTGCAAGTAGTGCAAGGCCCAGCTGTTCGAAGGACTCCGCTTGGTCAGCGGCAGCCCCACCAATCGAAGCCTCAACGCCAACTGGCAGTGTTAGCTCGGCGAGCTTAGCTTCAATCTGAACGGTGATTGCACCTAGGTCTTCGCCTTCAGGCGCAAGTGAAACTCGCGCAGTCCGATCGCCTCGCTCTGAGGTTATGGACGTCGGCTTCAGTACTTCTTCGACAGAGGCCACGGAATCTAGGCGCACTGAACCCTGGAAAGTTGGAATCCGGAGTGCGCGAATGTCGGAGATGGAATCAGGCTCGGTTGCGCCCGAGATGAATACCTGGGCCTCTTTGCCCTCGATGGTCAACGTTCCGAGTGCATTGGGTCTGAGCTGTGCCGCGACGATGCCGCTAACCTGCGATTCAGTGAGCAGGAGCCTCGCAGCTCGCTCTCTGTCGACGATTACCTCAAGAACCCGCTCATCGGCATCGAGGGTGGTGGTAACAGACGAAACGTCAGTAACCCCACTCATCTTTTCCGCAATTTGATCGACACCCTGCTGAAGCAGAGCTGGGTCAGCGGCCGTTACCTTGATATCAATGGTCTCGGAGCTTCCGAATCCGCCACCTGAACTCACGGTGATTTCGGCACCGCTTGGGGCGTCAAGTTTCAAAACCGCGGCCTTTATTGCATCGGTGTCCGCGTCTTCATCCGCAATCACAGTGAAGGAAACTCCCTGGCCACTAGCACCAAAGGCAATTCGACTGTCTGTTGCTGAACCAACGGTGGTTTGAACAACGTCAACTCCCGCGATTTCAAGGATCTGGCGCTCAACCAGCTCTGAGGCACGGTTCTGTTCCTCAAAGCTGCTTGACGCTGGCATTGCCAAACGAGCAGTGAACTGGTTTGAACCGGCCCCATCTATGAAATTGGTTTTCAGAAGTGGAACCAGTGAGAATGTGTAGCCGAGAATTAGGACCGCACCTGTGAGAGTGATCCATGGGTGGCGTCTAGTGCCATTGAGAATTGGAATGTAGCCGCGCTGCAACCAAGACTTTCGCTCCCTAGCCTCCTCAAGTTTTCGCTGCTTCTTTTCGAAATTCTTCGGGTCGGCCTTTTTGGCCTCGACCAGCCGCTTTGGCATCCTTAGGAACCAATAGGCAAGCACTGGCACGATGGTGAGGGACACAAGGAGGGAAGCTAGAAGCGCAAACGCGACAGTGAAAGCAAATGGCCTAAAGAGCTCTCCAACCAGGCCATCTACAAGGGCTATTGGGACGAATACCGCAACCGAAGTGATGGTAGAGGCGGTAATCGCGCCAGCCACCTCCTTTACAGCTGTCATCACGGCCTTGGACCTCTTCTGACCGTAGCTGAGATGACGGTTGATGTTTTCAATAACCACAATCGAGTCGTCAACTACACGTCCAATTGCGATGGTCAGAGCACCCAAGGTCAAGATGTTCAGTGAGTAGTCGGCAAACTGCAAGCCAATAAAGGTCAATAGCACCGACGTTGGGATCGAAATTGCCGTCACAATCGTGGACTTAATGCTCAGCAAGAACACCAGAATAACCAAGATCGCAAATGTTAGTCCGAGAAGGCCTTCGGTGGTTAGGTCCTTGATCGACTTTTGAATAAACGGAGCTTGGTCAAATGTGGTCAGTACCTGAATCTCACCACCGAGTGACTCTTTGAGCTCAGGAATAAGCTCTTGAACAGCGGTTGAAACCGCAACCGTGTTGCCGTCTGGCTTCTTGGTAATTGCTACCGCTAGCGATTCTTTTCCGTTGGTTCGGGAGATTGAGGTAACTGGCGCATCTTCAAATCTGACATCCGCAACATCGCCGATTGTCAGCGGGCCAACCTCTGGCACCTGTGAAATGAGCGGAAGGTTCTCAAAGTCTTCTATCGTGCTGACAGCACTTCCGACCTGAATTGCGATTGAACCCTCTGAATCGTTCAAAGAACCAACCGGTAGCACTAAACCGTTGGCCTGTAGTGCGGCACTAATGTCCCTTTGGGTTAGGCCCGCTTGAGCTAAGCGCGCCTGGTTCAACTCAAGGTTTACTCGCTTTTGTTTGACACCTGAAACAGCAACGTCGCGCACGCCATCAATCTGAGCGAAGAGACTCGGGGCAATTTTTCCTAGGCTCTCACCAATTCTCTCGTTGTCTCCACCGAGGTCCGAAACTGCCAGGACGATGATCGGAACAGAGTCAAAGCTGCCGGAAATCACACGTGGCTCTACATCCGAGGGCATTGAGTTCTCCAGGGATGCAACTGCACTGGTCAGTCGCTCATTCACCTCTGAGGTGGAGGTTCCAAAAGCAAAAGAGATTCGGATAACAGAGAGGCCAGTTGTCGATGTCGCAGTGGTGGACTCCAAGTCCTCAAGACTAATTACTGCACTTTCAATGACTTGCGATACCTGCTCATCAACCACCTCTGGTGAGGCACCTGGGTAGGAGGTGACAATCGCAGCAGACGGAATCTCAACCGAGGGAATCAGCTCTTGCTTCAAGCTGCCAATTGCCAAATAGCCAAATGCGACAGCGATAATCGTGATTAATCCAACAACGGCTCTGTTTTTTAGCGAGAGCTTTGCAAGTAGTGACAAGGTAACCTCAGAATCCCTAGGTGCTTATGCAAACAGCACAGCCTCCAAGAATACTCCCGAGCATGCCCTAGCCGCTAATGAAAGATTCCTCTAAAGCGCGAGATCCAAAACCTTCTGAATTGGGTTTCCGAACCTATGTGCAGTAATCGATATTGACTGCTCCTTGAAATACGGAAGTAGTTCAATTTCGCCAGACTCTGTTACACCTGATCCGTAAATCGTCAGCTCGCAATTGGCCAGAACGGAGTTGGCAGCGACATCGAGCGGAGCCCCAATGTATCTCCAACGAGCAGGGGGCCGCAGTGATGATTGCCACTGTGCATCTGACTGAATAGAAACCCGCACCCCAGACTTGGTCAAAATCTTACGAAGCCGCTTTGGGACATCGAAAGCGCTAAGTTCACCTGTGCCCAGTGCGGCGAGTGTCAGGGCTGAGCGCCATTGGGAATAATCACTTGCCGACTCCGAAATGCGCAAATCGCATTCAGAGGGCTGGTAGCGAAGAACATTTCTCTCCGAGTTCATCCCCGATACATCCGAAGACTTGAGATATTTCTCCCGAAGCCACTTTTGATCGGACTGTGCAGCGCGAAGCAGTGAAGAAACCTCAGCATCGGAGAGTTCGGAGCCTGCCGCCAGGGCGAGGATTGCCATCACATGCTCGTTGCTGATTTCTTCCTCGACGCTTGACTCTGCAGTCTCGAATCTAGACAGTGTGAGGAGATAGTTGGGGCCGCCCGCTTTAGCGGTAGGACCGATTGAGCTTCGTTTCCAGCCGCCAAATGGTTGGCGCTGCACAATTGCCCCGGTAATCCCTCTGTTTACATAGAGATTTCCAGCCTGAACCTCATCAATCCATCTTGAGATCTCCGACGTGTCAAGCGAGTGGATGCCCGCTGTCAGGCCGTAATCAACCGAGTTTTGGATGGCAATTGCAGCACCAAGGTTCGGCGCTGTCATGATGGCTAGCATCGGTCCGAAGAATTCAACCTTGTGGCTTGCAGATCCAGATTTGACGTTGTCTCTGATTCCAGGAGACCAAAGTCTTCCCGTCTCATCCAGCTGCCGAGGTTGCAGTAGCCATTTTTCACCCGGTTGCAGCTCGGTGAGCGCGCTGTGCAGTTTCGGCTCGGGGACAGAGATTACTGGGCCTATCTGAGCGGCCGGGTTGTTGGGATAGTCCACAACCATTGAGGCCACCGCATCGACAAGCTGCCTCCGGAAGCGCCTTGAAGAAGCTACCGATCCAACCAAGATGGCAATAGATGCCGCGGAGCATTTTTGACCGGCATGGCCAAAAGCACTGTAGGCAAGATCTTTGGCTGCAAGGTCAAGGTCAGCACTAGGGGTGATGATGATCGCGTTTTTGCCACTTGTCTCGGCTGTCAGTCGCAGGGAGGGGCTGAAGGATCTGAAGAGCTCTGCCGTTTCAAAGCCTCCGGTGAGTATCACCTGGTCCACGGCCTGATTTGTTAGAAGTTCCTGCCCGAGCTCAGATTCTGAAATCTGAATTGAAGTTATCAATCGAGGATCTTCAAAAGCTGGGCGTAGAACTTCCGCTAATACTGCACCACAGCGAGCAGCTTGGCCAGCAGGCTTGAGGAGCGCCGCGGAGCCAGCCCCCAAAGCGGCCAAGACTCCACCTGCTGGAATCGCCACTGGGAAGTTCCATGGGGGAGTGATGAGTGTCAGACTAAAAGGCTTTGCTATTGCTCCGTCGAGGTAGGCAAGCTCTTTAGTGCGCTCTGCGTAATAGTGCGCAAAGTCCACCGCTTCTGAAATTTCAGCATCTGCCTGATCAAGGGTTTTGCCTGTTTCGCTCATCGCAACCTCGATGAGCATCGCTCTATTGCGCTCCAGCAGGACACCAGCTCTGTGAAGGGAGGCAGCTCTCTCTAAAGGATGCTTCTGCCCCCACAGAATCCCGGCTTGCTGTGCCTGCAAGATCTTTGCGTTCAGCTCAAATGCACTTGAAACAAAATCTCGCGAGACTAAATCTTTTCCTAGCCCAGAGTTCTTGGACTTTTCGATGATGTCGTATGCCCAAGATCTGTTAGCAGCGATTGCGGGGTCAGTGTCGGGGGCATTTTCAAATCCTGCCGCAGGCGCTACTGCTAGATCATTGTGTCTATCCTGAAGTCGATTTGGAATCGGGGTACTTTCGCCAACAAGCGCAAGAGACTCTAGGAAGCGCCCTTGCTCTAGAGCAAAAAACTCTGGGTTCGTTAGTTCAAAAGCGCTCGATAGGAAGTTTTCCTTGGAAGCCCCCTCCTCAAGCCTTCTGATTAGGTAGGCAATTGCCACGTCGAACTCTTGAGGATGGACGACCGGGGTGTATAGCACAAGCCTGCCAACTGTGTTTTGGACGGCCTTCGACTGGGCCTGCGCCATTCCGAGCAGCATCTCAACGTCCATGCCCTCTTGAGCCCCGCGCTGCCCTGCTAGTAGCCAGGCATACGCCAAATCAAACAGATTGTGCCCTGCAACGCCTATTTTTACGTTTCGGACCCGCTCCGGGGTAAGCGCGTAATTCAAGACGCGCTTGTAATTTGCATCGGCCTCTGCTTTTGAAGAAACTGTGGCGAGTGGCCAGCCGTGAAGTTCGGCATCGACGCGCTCCATAGGAAGATTGGCACCCTTTACTACCCGAACCTTTATCGGCGCACCGCCGTTGAGGACTCTGAGAGCAGCCCATTGCTGCAAATCAATCATTGCCCGCACGGCATCAGGCAGATAGGCCTGAAGGACTATGCCCGCTTCGAGGGATTTGAACTTCGGGTTGGAGAGAATCTTTTTGAATACTGCGACCGTCAAATCCAAGTCGTGGTATTCCTCCATATCGAGGTTGATGAACTTGTTCGCGCCGTCTCGTAGAGCTAACTCATAAAGAGGCGTGAGCCTCTCAACAACATGATCAACGTTTTCGTTGAATGCCCACTACGAGTGCGGTGCAACGTTATAATAAACCTTGATGCTGACATAGTCGACATCTTTGCGAGTGAGAAGTTCCGCGGTTTTTATGAGTCTTCGCTTGGCCTCTGCCTCACCAAGTACTGCTTCGCCGAGCATGTTGATGTTGAGTCTTGCCCCGGATTTTGCAATCCGCCGAAGGGAGCTACCAAGCTTGCCGACACTCGCATCGATCACCAGATGGGAGACCATCGACCTGAGCGCTCGTCGAGCAATCGGGATCACGACTTGAGGGAATAGTGGAGCAAACTTTGCTCCGATTCTGATCAGTACTCGCAACCCTAGGGGGAGAAACTTGGGGACAATTCGCCCTAGTTTGGAAAAGTTTCTGGCAGCAACCTTCTTATCTTCAGGCCTGATTACTCCATCCACAAATCCAACTGCAAACTCGAGCCCATTCTGATCTTGAAGTAGCCCAGATAGCCGTTTGGATGAGGCACTTACCGGATACTTCTGGGATTCAGAGACCCACTGCTTGACCAGTTCAATGGCCGCATCCGCTAGTTCTGCCGATGCTGGAACTGGTATTTGGGTGGTGTTTAGTGACATCTCGCCTCTGATCGAATAAGACTTAGATAACTCTATGGCAAGCTCTGGACTAAACTTCTTAGCCGTTGCCCTCGTAGCTCAGTGGATAGAGCAAGAGCCTTCTAATCTCTTGGTCGCAGGTTCGATTCCTGCCGAGGGCGCCAGTTTCAAGTGATAGCTCTTCTCAACTCAATCAGATAGACGGGCTCTAACTATCTGGCTAACCTTTCACCATGCGCGGATTTGGGGGTTGGAGCCGCACGATTCTTCGTGAGGTGTTTACATCCCTGCCCGGCCAACACCGAAGGACCAGTCAGCTACCGCCAGAAGACGGAGAGTCCGGTCAAGCATTTCTGGTAGTCACGGGTGGTTCCGAAGAAGCCAAGGTCATTGGATTCTGGCACGCAACCCTTGGCTTAGCCTCCTGGATACTCTGGCTGGGCTGGGGCACATACATGTGGTTCTTTGCAAATGCTGGGCTCAATGACTTCATCATCGCGGCGGCCATTTGTCTCGCGACTTTTGCCTTCACAATTGTTGGCGTCCCTTTAGTCCGACTATCGGCGCGAAACAGGGGTCAGAAGTGACCGAGTTGCTGATTCTGGTTGCTAGTAGCCCAATCTATGAGCTGACGATGTGGTTCTTGGCAGGCTTTCCAATCGTTATCTCACTGCTCGCGATCAATGGCTCGCGCCAATATCTCTTAGATAGATCCAGAGATGTAACCGATGGAGATTTTCCACATATTGAGCATCTGGCGTTGGCCAGGGAGAAGTGGCCGGTAGTTTCTGTTTTGGTCCCCGCTAGGAACGAAGAGTCTGGCCTTGCGCAAACAATTCAGGCAATTCGAGAGCTCAGCTGGCCCCGAATTGAGCTAATCGTCATCAATGATGGGTCCACTGACCGCACGGCCGACGTGATTCTGACTGAGCGGGCAGTCGGAGATTTTCAAGTGATCACGAACCCAAAAGCGAAGGGCAAGTCAGAGGCTCTAAATGAAGGCTTAGCAAGAGCAACTAGCGACATTGTTCTGATTCTTGATGCAGACGCAAGGCCAGCGAGTAATGCCCTGAACAGGATGGTGCCGCATCTTCTGGAGCACGAGGACATCGTTGCCGTGACCGGAAACCCCAGGGTTGCCAACACTAAGACTCTCTTGGCAAAACTTCAGGCTATTGAATTCACTTCGACCATCTCCACACTTCGTCGCGGGCAATCAGCCTGGGGGAGGGTCAATACCATGTCGGGAATCATGAGCGTGCTCAGAAGAAAGATTGTCTTGGAGCAAGGTGGGTTCTCCGCGCTACAGCCAACCGAAGACATCGAACTCACCTGGCGGCTTCACCGCGAGGGTTATCGCTGCATTTATGAACCTGCTGCCCAAGTCGCTATGGAAGTTCCTGAATCATTGGGTCAGTGGTGGAAG
>CAYTOH010000029.1:5778-9447 GCA_964439375.1 uncultured Aquiluna sp. | reverse complement strand
AAGGATGGAACCAAATTCACCCTCGCCCTAACCGACTTTGTTGCAAAGGGTGGCGATGGATACAACATGTTCGACCTATCCAAGCTGAGCGTTCGTGACCTAGACGCCGACGTGCTAGTTGAGGCGCTACGCGCCGACGCTGCCGCTGGCCGAGTCACCGAAATGAAGCTTGATGGAAGAACCACAGTAATCAAGTAATCACAAAGAGAAATGCCGGGTCGGAAATTCGACCCGGCATTTTCTCATCCGCAGAACTTAGGCCCTCAGTTTGAGCTTCTTGGCTGTTGCGGACAGGGTCTTTTTCGCCAGGGCAGGGGAGTCATTTAACTTCTGTCCGTAGCTTGGAATCAAGCTCGTCAAATTCTTCTGCCAAGCTTCTTGCTGCCCGGGGAAGAGCTTCTGGAGAACATCCAGCATGACGCTCACGCTTACAGAAGCACCAGGCGAAGCGCCTAAGAGTCCGGCAATAGTGCCATCTGCTGAACTGATCACTTCTGTCCCGAATTGCAGCGAGCCGCCGCCCTTGACGGGCTTGATTACCTGAGCACGCTGGCCAGCTTCGTAAAGCGTCCAGTCATTTGGATTGGCCAACGGTACGAACTCGCGCAGAGAAGCAATCTTGGCTTTGCGAGACTTCAAGATTTCCTGGATGAGGTATTTCACTAGTCCAAAGTTCTTCAGCGCAACTGTGATGTAGGGGATTACATTCGCGAAGCGCAGTGATAGCGGGAGATCCAGAAGGGAACCGTGCTTCAAAAACTTAGGGTTCAGACCTGCAAAGGGGCCAAACAGAATTGAAGTTTTCCCATCCACGACCCTTGTGTCAAGGTGCGGAACCGACATTGGGGGAGCACCAACGGCAGCTTGAGAGTAGACCTTGGCTTGGTGTTGCTTTACTACTTCAGGATTGTCCGTTCTCAGGAAGTGGCCACTCACGGGGAAAGTTCCATACCCCTTGATTTCTTTGATGCCGGCCCTCTGCAGAAGCTTTAGTGCCCAGCCTCCGGCTCCGACGAATACCTTGTCGGCTCTAACAATTGAGGCACCAGCGCTTCCCTTCAGGGTTAACCGCCATCCAGAGTCCTTGTATTGCCAGAGATTTTTCACTTCTGTTCCGGTGAAAACTTCAACGCCCGCACCTGCAAGCCAAGCGATCATCTGCGACGTCATCGTTCCGTAGTCGACATCGGTGCCCTGCTCGATGAATGAAGCAGCGACAACTTCACTTTCGCGACCTTGCATTAGAAGAGGTGCCCATTTGGCAATCTGCTTCGGATCCTCGGTGAACTCAAGGCCGGCAAAAAGTGGCTGGTTCTTCAATGCCTCATGGCGACGTTTTAGATAATCAACATCTTTTTCGCCACGAACGAAAGTCATGTGAGGGACGGTTCGTATAAAGCTGGTCGGGTCGGAGAGGATGCCTAGGTCCACCAAGGATGACCAGAACTGCCTGGATACTTGAAACTGTTCGTTGATGCCAATTGCTTTGGTGGGATCCGGCAGCGAACCATCTTTGCTATCTGCGATGTAGTTCAGCTCGCATAGGGCTGCGTGACCGGTGCCGGCATTGTTCCAAGGATTAGAAGACTCCAAGGCCACGGACTCGAGGCGCTCAAATAGCACAATCTTTAGTTCGGGGCTCAGCTGCTTGAGCAACACACCCAAAGTTGCGCTCATTATGCCGCCGCCTATTAGCGCGACATCGTAACTATCTACTTTCGACACAAGGAATAAGGGTAATGGCTACGCGAAGACCGTGACACCCAAAAGCGCACCAACTGCGTAGGCAATTCCCATGGTCAACAAGCTAACTGAGACATTTCTCACAATTGACCTGACTTTTGAACCCCCGCCAACATGGGCTGCCCACCATCCGGTAATGGCTAACGCCACAACCACGGCAGCCACAGTCACCGGAACCTTTATGGTTTCAACCGGAGTTGTGATTGCAAGAAGCGGCAATAAAGCGCCTGCCGTGAAGGCCAGAAAGCTTGACCAGGCAGCGTTCCAAGGACGGGCTGTAATCGCCGAAGCTGATCTACCATGCGCAAATTCAGTGTCGCGCTGAGCGCTCACCGAGGTGTACTCGCCGCCCGCCATGGAGATTGCGCCCGCAACAACCGCGGCTACGCCAGCAATAATCACCGTTGGGCGACCAGCTCCTGATGCAGCAACGCCCATTACCACTCCCGCAATGGAGACGATTCCATCGTTAGCGCCAAGAACCGAAGCCCTGAGCCAGTTCAATTTTTTATCAAGCTCTGCAGCCGCTTTTTCTTCCATAGCAAAAATGTTGCACCTGTCTTCTCAAGATGGCTAGCAAGGTTGCCCTTACTTCCCTAGATAGAATTTGCAGGTTAGGAGCCAGCGTGCGAGTTTATGTAGAAGGTGCCGAGAAAGACCTGGTCGAAGGTGCTGACGGGTTCGGTCTGTTTGAAGACCGATCGATAATCGCACTTCGCGTTAATGGCGAGCTTCGCGACCTTTCATACAAGTTGCAGCAAGGCGATCTTGTTGAGGGCGTATCAATCGAAAGCGAGGATGGTCTCTCCATTCTGCGCCACTCAACAGCTCACGTGATGGCCCAAGCCGTTCAGGAAATCTTTGACCCAGCCAAGCTGGGAATTGGACCCCCCATTAGAGACGGCTTCTACTTTGACTTTGATGTTGAAGAGCCATTCAAACCTGAAGATCTCAAGCGCATCGAAAAGCGCATGAAGGAGCTGGTCGGGAAGTCTCAACGCTTTGTTCGCCGAGAAGTCACCGACGCCGAGGCTAGGGAACTCATGAAGAATGAGCCCTACAAACTAGAACTGATTGGGTTAAAGAGCGGCGATGTTGGTGAGGCGGCCGCAGAAGTGGCAGCCGGCCAACTCTCGGTTTATGAGAATGTGAATCCCGACGGCACTGTTGCGTGGAGAGACTTGTGCCGCGGCCCGCACCTTCCAAACACTCGCGGGGTTGGCAAGGCCTTCTCTCTTTTGCGAAGCGCAGCGGCGTATTGGCGCGGCAACGAAAATAACAAACAACTACAACGCATTTACGGCACCGCATGGCCAACTCAAGAGGAGCACGACCAGTACCTAGAGAGGCTGGAGGAAGCAGCCAGGCGAGACCACCGAAAGCTCGGCGTAGAGCTCGATCTGTTTAGCTTTCCAGACGAGATTGGTTCGGGACTAGCGGTATTCCACCCCAAGGGTGGCGTTATTCGAAGGGTCATGGAGGACTACAGTCGTAAGCGCCACGAAGAGGCTGGATACGAGTTTGTTTACTCTCCACACATCACTAAATCAACTCTCTTTGAGAAATCCGGCCATCTGCAGTGGTATTCGGAGGGCATGTTCCCTCCTATGAAGCTTGATGCTGAGGTTGACGACTCTGGACACATCAAGCGTCAAGGTCAGGATTACTACCTAAAGCCGATGAACTGCCCGTTCCACATCCTGGTTTTCAAGTCGCGTCAGCGCTCATACAGGGAGCTACCGCTGAGGATGTTTGAGTTTGGTTCGGTATACCGCTACGAGAAGTCAGGCGTGCTCCATGGACTGACCCGAGTCAGGGGTATGACTCAGGATGATGCCCACCTATTCGTTACCAGCGAGCAGCTAGAGCGCGAGCTCACTAATGTTTTGGGCTTTGTACTTGGGCTTTTACGAGATTATGGACTGA
>CAYTOH010000029.1:0-5768 GCA_964439375.1 uncultured Aquiluna sp. | reverse complement strand
ACTGACGGATTTCTACCTAGAGCTATCTACCAGAGATCCAGAGAATCCGAAGTTTGTTGGATCAGATGAGATCTGGGACAGAGCAACCGCCACTCTCGCAAAAGTGGCGACCGAATCGGGCCTTGAGCTTGTTCCTGATCCGGGTGGTGCCGCCTTCTATGGGCCAAAGATTTCAGTTCAAGCACGTGACGCGATTGGCAGAACCTGGCAAATGTCAACGATTCAGCTTGACTTCAACCTCCCTGAGCGCTTCGACCTTGAGTATGTTGGGTCAGATGGTGAAAGGCACCGCCCAATCATGATTCACCGAGCGCTGTTTGGCTCGATTGAGAGATTCTTCGGTGTATTGACCGAACACTATGCAGGCCACTTCCCTCCGTGGCTTGCTCCTGTTCAAGTGGTTGGAATTCCAGTAGCGGACGAGTTCGCAGATTACCTGGATGCATTTGCGTCAGAACTTCGCAGCTCTGGGATTCGAGTTGAAATAGATCACTCAGACAATCGCATGCAGAAAAAAATTCGTGATCACACGATGATGAAGGTTCCATTCATTTTGCTTGCTGGAGCAAGGGATACCGAAGCAAACACCGTCAGCTTCAGATTCCGTGACGGTTCGCAGCAAAATGATGTCCCGCTGGCTGAGGCTAAGGCTTTGATACTGAATGCAATCAGCGAGAAGAAGCAGGTCTAGTGAGTGACTTCCTAGATTCCTTCAGCGGGATGAAAGATGGCTTTGAACGCCTCTGGACGCCCCATCGCTTGGTCTATCTGCAAAGCGGACAGCAGCCGGCCGACGTAGAGTGCCCGTTTTGTCTAGCTCCAGGCAAAACAGATGAAGAAGGCCTGATCGTGTTTCGTGGAGAGACTTGCTACGTACTGCTAAATCTTTTTCCCTACAACGCCGGCCACCTTCTGGTGTGCCCATACAGACACGTAGACACCTACGACAAGGCCACCCGGGAAGAAATTGCCGAGATTGCCGCTTTGACTCAAGCAGCGATGAGAACTTTGAGGGCAACCTCTAAAGCTCAGGGATTTAACATCGGTATGAATCAAGGAGAAATTGCGGGAGCAGGAATCGCATCTCATCTTCACCAGCACATAGTGCCAAGGTGGAAGGCAGATGCAAACTTCTTTCCCGTAGTGGCTCAAACCAAGGCCCTTCCAAGACTTTTGGGAGAGGTTCGACAGACCATTGCAAACAACTGGATAAGCGAAGCTTAGGATTTAGGCATGTCAGAAGAATTTCTAGAAGCAACACCCCTTGTCAAACGTGGCCTAGCAGAAATGCTCAAGGGTGGCGTGATCATGGATGTGGTCAACGTCGAACAAGCCAAGATCGCTGAGGATGCGGGTGCTGTTGCCGTTATGGCGCTTGAGCGTGTTCCTGCAGACATTCGCGCTCAGGGTGGCGTTGCCAGAATGAGTGACCCTGACATGATCGAAGCAATCATTGGAGCGGTCTCCATTCCCGTTATGGCGAAGGCCAGAATTGGTCACTTCGTAGAAGCTCAGGTTTTGCAGTCTCTAGAGGTTGACTACATCGACGAGTCTGAGGTTCTCTCACCAGCCGACTACGTAAACCACATCGACAAGTGGGGCTTTGAGGTTCCTTTTGTTTGCGGAGCTACCAACCTTGGCGAGGCGCTGCGGAGAATCACAGAAGGCGCCGCGATGATTCGCTCAAAGGGCGAAGCTGGCACAGGCGATGTCACCGAGGCAACCAAACACATTAGAACCATCACCTCGGAAATTAGGGCATTGGCTGCAAAGAGTGAAGAGGAACTTTACGTAGCGGCGAAAGAGCTCCAAGCGCCTTATCAACTCGTCAGGGAAGTTGCGAAGACCAGCAAGCTACCTGTGGTGCTGTTTGTAGCGGGTGGAGTTGCCACTCCAGCAGATGCCGCAATGATGATGCAACTGGGTGCAGACGGTGTATTCGTAGGCTCCGGAATCTTCAAGTCAGGTGACCCCGTTGCACGTGCTGCTGCGATTGTCAAGGCAACCACATTCTTCGACGACCCAGCAGTTGTAGCGGCCGCAAGCCGTGGTCTCGGCGAGGCAATGGTGGGCATCAACGTGAACGACCTTCCAGCGCCTCACCGACTCGCGGAGCGTGGTTGGTAATTGCTAATTGGAGTCCTGAGTCTTCAGGGTGACTTCAGAGAGCACATTCAGACTCTGGAGTCCCTTGGAGTAAGGGCTATGAAGGTCAGGACCGAAAAAGAGCTTGACCTGATTGACGGACTAGTCATCCCCGGTGGGGAATCCACCGCAATTTCAAAGCTGGCTGTCAGCTTCGGCCTAATACAGCCACTGCGCAAGTTTGCAAAAACTAAACCAATATTTGGCACCTGCGCCGGATTGATTCTTCTTTCAGATTCAGTTGAGGGAGCCATAGCGGGTCAGGAGTTCATCGGCGGAATAGGTGTAAAAACCAGCAGAAATGCGTACGGGGGACAAACGCATTCTTTTGAAGCCATGGTTGACTTTTCAGGGGTGAAGGAGAGTGTTGCCTTCATTCGTGCCCCGAAAATCCTCGAGACCACGAGCGCCAAAGTTATAGCCAGACTTGATCGAGAGGCTGTTGCAGTTCGTGACGGTAATCTTTTCGGTGCAAGTTTTCACCCCGAGATAACTGGCAGCACAATTCTCCACAAGCTCTTTATAGAGGCTGTGGCAAAGCAGATGAACAAGTAACTTAGAGGAACTATGTCAGGCCATTCCAAATGGGCAACCACCAAGCATAAGAAGGCTGCCAACGACGCTAAACGCGCAAAACTATGGGCGAAGCTGATCAGAAACATTGAGGTCGCTACCCGCTCTGGCGGGGCTGATGTCGATGGAAACCCGACGCTCTACGACGCAATTTACAAGGCAAGGAAGAATTCCGTCCCGAACGACAACATCGAACGCGCAATCAAGCGTGGAGCAGGTGCAGACGACGGATCAGTGGATTACAGCAGCATCATGTACGAGGGCTATGGCCCGAGCGGAATAGCCATCTTGATTGAGTGTCTCACGGACAATCGCAACAGAGCGGCCGCTGAAGTGCGCCTCGCTGTCTCAAGAAACGGCGGAACCATGGCAGATCCGGGTTCGGTTTCATACCAGTTCGCCCGCAAAGGCGTAATTGTGGTTCAGGGCTCTTCAGAGGATGCGATTCTCGAGGCGACCATTGAGCACGATGTCGAGGATGTAGCAAGGACAGCCGACGGTTTTGTTGTCACCTGTGACCCTTCTTCCATGGTTGACGCTAGGGCCGCCCTACAAGCTTCGGGTATCGACTATGAGTCCGCAGATGTTGAGTTTGTATCGTCCATGAAGATTGAAGCGGACGCTGAATTAGCGGACAAGGTCATCAAGCTGATTGATGCCCTAGAAGACCTAGACGATGTTCAGGCGGTATACACGAACATGGACATTAGTAGCGCAACTCTCGAAGAGCTCGAAACCCGACAGTGAAGATACTCGGCGTTGATCCCGGCCTAACCCGATGCGGCTTCGGGCTGATTGACGCTGGAACACTTACCGCTATAGAGTTCGGTCTTTTCTCATCTCAGGCCGGCACAGACCCAAGAGATCGAGTGGGTTCAATCGCTGAGCACCTCGAGACTTTGGTTCTGAATTCGAAGCCAGACGTAATCGCTCTCGAGCGTGTATTTGCTCAGGCAAACCTGAGATCCGTAATGGGTGTTGCGCAAATTTCTGGAGCTTTGATGCACATCGCCTATGAGAACAAAATCCCATTGCAATTTTTTACGCCATCTGAGGTAAAAGCGGCAGTAACAGGAAATGGGCGGGCCACCAAGGAGCAGGTCAGCATGATGGTGAAAAGACTGCTAAAGCTGCAGGAGCTCTCCGGACCTGCTGACGTAGCAGATGCACTTGCAGTTGCTATCACGGCCTCCAAGCGCGGCGGAGCCGGAGGAACCACAGCGCAACAAAAGTGGGTCGCTGCCGCTAAGGCGGCCAATCGGCGAATAGGTTAGCCGAGTGATATCTGTTATCTCGGGAAAGCTCATACACACCCAGTTGGACCGGGTTGTTATCGACGTCTCGGGCATCGGGTTTGAGGTTGGCGTCACCCCCCGACACTCCATGAAGCTGAGCATTGGTGAGGCTGTGACGCTTTTCACTCGTTTAGTGGTTCGCGAGGATGACCTCTCACTTTTTGGATTTGCAAGCATGGGGGAGCGGGAGCTTTTTGATCAGCTCTGCTCGGTAAGCGGTATCGGTCCAAAACTCGCGTTGACCACTCTTTCAGGAATGACCGAGGAATCACTTCGAAATGCAATAGCCGAACAGAACGAACTAGCGTTCAAGGCCATACCTGGTATTGGGCCCAAAACAGCGAAACTCATTATCCTCTCGCTATCGGGCAAGGTTGGTCTTAGCGGTCCTGGTCGCTACCAAAACGTGATAGCAGCCCTGCAGCAGCTTGGCACCGATGAAACCAAGGCTCACAAAGTGATCTCAAGTCTTGAAGCAGGGCTGAGTGACTCCGAGGCACTCAAGCAGGCATTGGCTCAACTTGGCTCAGGAAAGTTGGCCTAGCGTGAGCGAAGACGAAAGAGAGCTCGAAGCGAGGCTCCGGCCCGCCAATCTAAGTGAGTTCGTGGGTCAACAGAAGGTTGTCGATCAGCTGAACCTAATAATCTCCGCTGCCTCCATGCATAACCGTGCGGCAGATCACGTTCTGCTTGCGGGACCTCCTGGACTGGGGAAGACCACCCTTGCGATGATCGTGGCCCAAGAGTCAAAGAAGGCATTGAGACTCACAAGCGGACCTGCTATTCAATCTTCAGGGGATCTGGCAGCAATTCTCTCCGCCCTAGAGGCGGGCGATGTCCTCTTCATCGACGAGATACATCGAATGTCGAGGGCTGCGGAGGAGATGCTCTATCTGGCGATGGAGGACTTCAGGGTAGATGTCATGGTCGGCAAGGGACCCGGAGCGGCATCCATTTCTCTGGATTTGGCGCCATTTACCCTGGTGGGCGCAACAACGCGCAGCGGGATGCTCCCGACGCCGCTGCGTGACCGCTTTGGCTTCACTGCGTTCCTTGAGTACTACAGCGATCAGGACTTGGAGACGGTGGTCAGCAGGTCTTCTGACCGACTTGGCTACGAGATCAGTCAAGAGGCTGCAGCGGAGCTAGCCCGAAGGTCTAGAGGCACACCGCGAATAGCCAACCGGCTTCTAAGAAGAGTTCGAGACTACGCGCTGGTGAATGCAGGACTGCGGATAGAACTTCACCACGTGAAGGAAGCAATGGAAATCTTCGAGATAGATCAAGCTGGCCTAGACCGCGTGGACCGACAGCTGCTGACCTTGCTAGCAACGAAGTTTTCTGCTCGACCTGTTGGCCTCAGCACGCTTGCGGTCGCTATTGGTGAGGAGCCTGACACCATTGAAGCCGTGCTGGAGCCTTACCTTATTAGGCAGGGCCTTCTGCAACGAACTCCTAGGGGTCGCGAGATTACGGAGGCAGGTAAAGCACATCTCGGGATAACTGGGGCTAGCTAGGCTTTTGCACCTATAATTTCGGGGGACCTGTTCGGTAAGGAAAGCTCTTGGATCTACTTTTGTTAGGCGTGCTCGCCGCCATGATTTTGCTGTTGATCAGCCAGAATCGTAAGCGTCGCAAAGACGCTGAGAAGCTAATTGAGAGCCTGGCGGTTGGCTCCACAGTCCTATTGCACTCCGGAATTCGAGGCACCATTTCGACCGTCGAGGAGAACGACCTGATTATCGAGACAACTCC
>CAYTOH010000028.1:0-9851 GCA_964439375.1 uncultured Aquiluna sp. | reverse complement strand
TGTGTTGGCCTTGAGCGTTTTTGAAGTTGTCTGGGGTGAGGGCATAGAAAGCCCTAAACGCCAACGAATGCCCATCAATCAGCAGAAGGGTAGGCTTTTGATTGGACATCATGCCAGCTAGCCTACTTCTCTAAAGGAAGAGACCTCATGAGCGAAAACCAGATTGTCACAAGCGAAAAAGCCCTTGAGGTAATGAAACTCCGCGGACTCGGTGCTCTCGCCGAGAAAATGGGCATTGTTCTCACTGAACTTTCTGCCGAACGAGCTGTTGCAACGATGCCTGTTGAGGGAAACACTCAGCCGATTGGAATTTTGCATGGCGGGGCTCATGTCGTTTTAGCGGAGAGCCTCGGGTCGTTTGCAGCAAATGTTCACGCTCATCCTTGGGGCTACGCCGTAGGCATAGAACTCAACGCCTCGCACCACGCGTCGGCAAAATCTGGAATCGTGACCGGTACCTGCACTGCCATCAAGCTCGGCAAGACTCTAACCACCCACGAGATAAAAATGACCGACGAAGCAGGAACGCTTCTCTCTACAGTCCGAATTACAAACTACTTGAGGCCGAAGAGCTAATTACTTGTCGCTGAGTTGATCGATTACAGCCTTGGCTACTTGCGCCATCGTTAAGCGCCTATCCATCGAGGCCTTTTGGATCCAGCGGAAGGCATCTGGCTCTGAGAGTTTCATCTTTGACTGCAACAGACCCTTGGCCCTATCCATAAGCTTTCGAGTTTCCAGTCGCTCATTTAAATCCGCAATTTCGTGCTCCAGAGAGGTGAGCTCTTCGTGCCGCGAAATAGCGATCTGAATCGCCGGCATAAGGTCATTTGGGTTAAAGGGTTTTGTTACATACGCCATGGCGCCAGCTTGCGCAGCTCTAGAAACCAACTCGGCATCACTGAAGGCCGTCAGCAGAACAACGGGAATCTTGAGCGCTGAAATCTTCTCGGCGGCTGAGATGCCGTCAAGCTTCGGCATCTTCACATCCATGACAACGAGATCTGGCTCTAGCGAAGTAGCTAGGGCAATTGCCTCTTCACCATCGGCAGCCTGCCCCACGACTGTTAGGCCGGCTTCTTCAAGGCTCGCGACGACATCCATCCGGATCAAACCCTCGTCTTCCGCGACGACAACCTTTAGACCTTCGAGCATGACCTAACTTTATCCCCTTCGCCCTTGAATCCACTAGACTTCTGCTCATTGCCGGGATGGCGGAATGGTAGACGCGTCGCACTCAAAATGCGATGTCCCCTGGGCGTGTGGGTTCGAGTCCCACTCTCGGTACGAAACAAAAAGGGCGGTGGAGAAATCCACCGCCCTTTTTCACTTTTCTTTAGTTTCCGTATCCCGGAGCAGCCATGTGGACTGCGTCACCAACTCGGTGAACCCTGAGGGAGTTTGTAGAACCAGGGATTCCTGGAGGAGAACCAGCAACAATAACCACCTCGTCACCGACCCTGCACTTGCCGCTTGAGAGCATGAGTTCGTCAACCTGGCGAATCATGTCATCGGTGTGCTTGACCTTCTCAACCAAGAAAGTAGTGGCTCCCCAAACGAGGGCAAGCTTGCGCCTTACATCGTCGTTTGGAGTAAACGCCAATACCGGAACCCTTGAACGCAATCTTGAAACTCTGCGAAGAGTGTCACCGGACTCGGTGAAGACGCAAACAAACTTTGACCCCAAGAGCTCTGCGATTTCCAGGGCAGCCCTCACGACTGCTCCCGAGTGGGTGTGAGGCTTGGTGCCCAGATCCGGGATTCTCTCAAGCCCATTTTCCTCGGTGGACTCAATGATCTTGGCCATGACCTTTACGGTTTCAATCGGATACTCGCCCACAGAGGTTTCTCCTGAAAGCATCAAGGCATCGGCTCCGTCAAGCACAGCGTTTGCAACATCTGAGGTCTCTGCCCTGGTTGGGCGAGAAGCTGTGATCATGCTCTCAAGCATCTGGGTGGCGACGATTACGGGCTTGGCCCAGCGTCTGGCAAGCTCAACAGCACGCTTTTGAACCAGTGGCACTTGCTCAAGAGGAAGCTCAACTCCGAGGTCTCCCCTGGCAACCATGACTCCATCGAAGGCATCGATGATCTCTTCAAGGGCAGCGACAGCCTGTGGCTTCTCAATCTTGGCAATTACAGGAACAAAGCGCCCCTCTTCGGCCATGATCTCGTGAACTCTGACAATGTCCTTGGCGTTTCTGACAAAGCTCAGAGCGACCATGTCGGCACCAAGCTGCAAAGCCCAACGCAAATCATCCTCGTCCTTTTCGCTAAGGGCAGGAACGTTCACCGCAACGCCGGGAAGGTTGATTCCCTTATTGTTTGAAACTGGACCACCCACCTCAACGACTGTGGTTACGGTTCGGGCATCAACGGCCGTTGCTCGCAATCCAATGCGACCGTCGTCAATCAGTAGCTGATCCCCCGGCCTTACATCACCAGGCAAGCCCTTGTAGGTGGTGGAGCAGATGTTCACATCTCCGGGCACCTCGTCACTAGTGATTTTGAAGGTTGCACCTTCAACAAGGTGCACCTTGTCCTCGGCAAATCTGCCAAGGCGAATCTTTGGCCCCTGGAGGTCAACCAAAATTGCCACGGGCTTGCCTGCTGCCTCGGCGGCCTTGCGAATAGTTGCATACACGCCCTCGTGGACCTCGTGGCTGCCGTGGCTCAGGTTCATTCGGGCAACGTCAACCCCAGCCTCGATAATCGCCTTAGCTTTGTCATAATCTGCAACCGCAGGGCCGAACGTGGCAACAATTTTGGCGCGTCTCATTAGTAGTACTACCTTCTTTGGTTTTTAGCTGTAAACCGAAATTGGCTTATCAGTTGGCTTCACAGGAAATGGAAGCTCGGTCTCGCCTTCGAGAAATTCGTCAATTGCACTGGCTGCAGCGCGACCCTCGGCGATAGCCCAAACAATCAGGCTTTGACCTCGGCCGGCGTCTCCAGCGACAAATAGACCGTCTGCGACCTGGTAACGATCGCCTCGCTTCACATTACCGCTTGAATCGAGTTCGGTCTGCAACTGAGCTACCAAATCTTCCGTTTCGGGCCCAACGAAACCCAGTGCGAGAAACACGAGATCCGCAGGGATAATCCGCTCTGTCCCTGCTTTTGGAACACGTTTTCCGTCGACAAACTCAGTGTCTGCGACTTTCACACCGGTCAGTTTTCCGTCATCTCCAACAAACTCAACGGTTGAGTGCAGGTGTAGACGGTCACCGAACTCTTCATGAGCGCTAGCTACCTCAAACAGGTTTGGGACCATTGGCCAAGGCTGGTCTTCGGTGCGCTCACTTGGTGGTTTCTTGCCGATAGCCAGCGTCGTAACACTGAGGGCTCCCTGCCTGGTTGCAGTGCCGAGACAGTCGGCACCGGTGTCGCCGCCACCGAGGATAACCACGTGCTTACACTCAGCGTGAATCTGGTTCTCAATTTGCTCACCGGCTACTGCACGATTGGCTTGAGAAAGATATTCCATTGCAAAGTGCACACCCTGGAGATTCCTACCTGGTGCCTCCAGGTCTCTGGGAACCATTGCACCGGTGGCTATCAGAACGGCGTCGTAGCGTTTCTGCAGTTCTGGCCAGCTGATGTCCTTGCCAATGTTGACCCCAGGCCTAAACCTGGTGCCCTCGGCCTCCATTTGCTCAATTCTGCGATCGATGTGGTGCTTCTCCATCTTGAAGTCTGGAATTCCATACCTCAAGAGCCCGCCAATTCGATCATCGCGTTCAAAAACCGCGACGGTGTGGCCAGCGCGAGTCAGTTGCTGGGCAGCTGCCAATCCCGCAGGCCCCGAACCAACCACTGCCACTGTCTTTCCCGTTAGGCGAGCCGGGATTGATGGGGTGACATACCCGGCATCGAAGGCATCGTCGATTATCGAAACTTCGATTTCCTTGATCGTAACGGCTGGTTGATTGATGCCAAGAACACAGGCACTCTCGCAAGGCGCTGGGCAAAGCCGGCCGGTGAATTCAGGGAAATTGTTGGTTGCGTGAAGTCGATCAATCGCCTCGCGATTTCTGCCTCTGTGCGTCAGATCGTTCCACTCGGGAATCAAGTTACCAAGCGGGCAACCATGATGGCAGAACGGAATTCCGCAATCCATGCACCTCGAGGCTTGCTGCTTCACTACCTCGCCATTGCGCTCCGCATAGACCTCTTTCCAGTCCTTAATGCGCACCGGAACTGGGCGACGTGTCGCAGTCTCTCGATCTGTGATCTTTAGAAAACCTCTCGGATCAGCCACCGGTCACCTCCAGAATCTGAGTCCATACCTCTTCCCCATCGAGCTCAAGGCCATTTATTTCAGCGTTTCGTTGAACCTCCAAAACCTTGGCGTAGTCCCTAGGTAACACCCGAACAAAGTTTGCTTTCTCCTGCTCAAAATCTGAGAGTAATTCGCGAGCGCGCTCTGAGTTAGTGGCGATTAGATGACGCTCGAGAAGCGAGCGAAGCTCAATTTCGTCTTCTGAGGTGAGGCTTGAAAGTGTTAGTTCGCCGGAGGCAAGAGCTTCACGGTTTACGCGGGCCTCAGACAGTCGATAGACGTAGGCAACACCTCCGGACATTCCCGCACCTAGGTTGATGCCGGTTCTGCCCAAAATTGCTACGGTTCCGCCGGTCATGTATTCAAGTGCGTGGTCGCCCACGCCCTCAGTGACGGCAGTCGCTCCCGAGTTACGAACCATGAAGCGCTCCCCCACAACACCGTTGAGGAATATCTCACCCGAGGTTGCTCCGTAGCCAATCACGTTTCCAGCGATGACGTTTTCACTTGCGACAAAACCCGCGGTCCTTGGCGGGCGAACCGAAACTGCACCACCCGATAGACCCTTACCGACGTAGTCATTGCACTCGCCTTCCACGTCAATCTTGATGCCGCGAGGCGTGAAGGCACCGAGCGACTGCCCTGCGGAGCCTGTGAGCTTCAGCTCTAGAGTTCCGGGGTTCAGACCCTGCTCGCCCCAGCGCTTAGTTAGCTCATTGCCCAACATCGTGCCGATGGCTTGGTGGGTGTTATTGATTTGGCGCTCGATCACTACCGTTTTGCCTTCTTTCAAGGCGGGCGCTGCAATCTCTAGCAGTGGGTAGTCGAAGTGCTGCTCAAGCTCGTGATCCTGGGTCGTGGTTCTGACTAGGTTCTGAGATGTCCCAAGCTCTTTAGCCGCGAAAATCGGTGCGAGGTCGAGCCCGTCTGCCTTCCAGTGCTGAATGGCACGGTTCGCGTCCAACAGCTCAACGTGGCCAATGGCATCCTGGAGGGTTCGGAATCCGAGCTCAGCAAGAATTTCCCTCACTTCTTGAGCGATGAAGTGGAAGAAGTTCACAACGTGGTCGGCCTGTCCTTGGAATCTGGCACGCAATTCAGGGTTCTGAGTTGCAACGCCAACCGGGCAAGTGTCAAGGTGGCAAACCCTCATCAGAATGCAGCCCTCAACCACAAGCGGAGCGGTTGCAAATCCATACTCCTCGGCTCCAAGTAACGCTGCGATGACAACATCGCGGCCAGTTTTCATGGATCCGTCAACCTGGACAGTGATTCTGTCTCTTAGTCCGTTGAGCAGCAGAGTCTGCTGTGCTTCAGCAAGGCCAAGCTCCCATGGGGTGCCAGCATGCTTCAGTGAGTTCAGCGGGCTAGCGCCGGTGCCACCATCATGACCAGAAATCAAGACAACATCCGCCTTGGCCTTAGCTACTCCAGCGGCTACCGTTCCCACGCCAAACTGAGAAACCAATTTGACGTGAACACGAGCACTTCGGTTCGCGCGCTTTAGGTCGAAAATTAGTTGCTTTAGATCTTCGATCGAGTAGATGTCGTGGTGCGGTGGCGGTGAGATGAGTCCAACTCCTGGCGTAGAGTGCCTTAGTTCCGCAATCCAGGGGTAAACCTTGTGCGGAGGTAGTTGCCCACCCTCACCTGGCTTGGCACCCTGTGCCATTTTGATCTGAATGTCATCGGCATGTGTCAGATACATAGAAGTGACACCAAATCGCCCGGAAGCTACCTGCTTTACCGCAGAGCGCTTTTCTCGATCAAGCAATCTTTCAACCGACTCGCCACCCTCACCGGTATTGCTCTTCGCACCAATACGGTTCATTGCAATCGCAAGAGTCTCATGAGCTTCGGGCGAGATAGCACCCATGCTCATGGCGCCAGTGGAGAATCGCTTAACAATCTCTGAAACTGGCTCCACCTCATCTATTGATATGGCCGGGCGGATTCTAGTATTGAACTGGAACAGACCGCGCAGGGTCATCAGTCTCTCAGCCTGGTCATCAACGGCCTTGGTGTATTGCTTGAAGATGTCGTAGCGCTTCTGCTTTGTCGAGTGCTGAAGCTTGAATACGGTTTCTGGGTTGAAAAGATGCGGAGGCCCATCCCTGCGCCATTTCATTTCTCCACCAACTTCTAGCGGAAGGTGTATCTTTGTCGCTCCCTCGATGGGGTAAGCGGCTTGGTGCCGCTTTTCAATCTCGATGTGGAGAATCTCAAGGCCAACACCACCGAGTTTTGTGGTTGTCCCGGTGAAATAGCTGTCCACTAATTCTTGGGATAGTCCAATGGCCTCAAAACACTGTGCTCCAGCGTAGGAAGCAATGGTCGAAATACCCATCTTGGACATGATCTTGAGGACACCCTTACCCAGAGCCTTCACCATGTTCTTGGAGGAGCGCTCTGGTGTGATACCGGTTATTAGACCCTGGACAACCATGTCCTCTGCGGTTTCTAGAGCAAGGTAGGGGTTAACGGCTGAAGCTCCGTACCCAATGAGTGTGGCCATATGGTGCACGTCTCTTGCATCACCACACTCAACCAAGAGCCCGGCCCTAGTTCTTGTGCCATTACGAATCAAGTGGTGGTGCATGGCAGAAAGAGAAAGCAAGGATGGAATGGGCGCTAATTCTCTGTTGGAGTCCCTGTCCGAGAGGATCAGGAAGGTTACTCCGGCATCGAGCGCCTGATCGATTTCTTGAGCCATTTGCTCAAGCCGCTGCTTGAGCGCGTCTGCCCCATCATCGACTCGTTATAGGCATGAGATTGTTAGCGCCTTACCAATGTTGTTCCCTTTGTCGATGTTTTTGATGCGAGCCAACTCATCGTTGGTCAAAATCGGGAAGTCCATAACAAGTTGCTTCGCATGCTCAGGTGTCGCATCAAGCAGGTTTAGCACCGGACCAATGCTTGCACTCAAAGAGGTCACAACCTCCTCGCGAATTGCATCGAGCGGAGGGTTAGTGACCTGCGCAAACTGCTGCACAAAGTAGTCAAATAGCAACCTTGGTCGATCTGAAATCGCCGCAATAGGTGTGTCTGTTCCCATTGCTCCGATTGGCTCCTGAGCGGTTCGTGCCATCGGAGCAATGAACTCCCTCAGGTCTTCTTCGGTGTAGCCGAAGACGCGCTGCCTACGGTTGACTGAAGCGCTCGAGTAACGGATGTGTTCGCGCTCTGGAAGGTCTCTGAGGTTGATCATGCTGGACTCAAGCCATTGGCCCCATGGCTCTAGTGAAGCAACCTCGCTCTTGACCTGCTCATCCTCGATAATCTGGCCAGCTTTGGTGTCGATGACGAACATCTTGCCTGGCTGCAGCCTGCCTTTTCGGACAATTCGATCTGCAGAAATGTCAGCTACGCCAATCTCAGAGGCGAGAATCACAAATCCGTCTTCGGTCACTACAAAGCGTCCTGGTCTCAGACCGTTTCGGTCGAGCGTCGCTCCCACCAGGGTGCCGTCTGTAAAGATGACAGCGGCTGGCCCATCCCAAGGCTCCATGATCATGGAGTGATATGCATAAAAGTCCCTGACCTTAGGGTCAAGATCCAGCTGCTTCTCCCATGCTCCCGGAATCATCATCATCATGGCGTGAGGCAATGAGCGACCAGAAAGCACCAAGAGCTCCAGTACCTCGTCCAATGTGGCGGAGTCAGAAGCACCCGGAGTCACAATTGGCTTCAGTTGTTCAAGGTCACCCAGCAGGTCGGTCGCGAGCTGCGACTCACGGGCGCGCATCCAGTTTGCATTGCCCTTGACGGTATTGATCTCCCCGTTGTGAGCGATAAATCTAAAGGGGTGCGCCAGCGGCCATGAGGGAAAAGTGTTGGTAGAGAAACGAGAGTGAACCAAAGCCAATGTTGATTCAAAACGTTCATCAGAAAGATCTGGATAGAAAGGCTCCAGCTGCAGCGTCGTTACCATGCCCTTGTAGACAATCGTCCGCGTCGAAAGTGATGGATGGTAAATCCCGATTTCGCGCTCAGAGCGCTTACGAGCTCTGAACAACATGCGTTCGAGTTCGATCCCCTGCTCACCGGTTTTACCAGCGACGAAGACCTGCTCAATCAAAGGCATCGCAGTCTTTGCCAAGTCTCCAAGGACTTCTGGTCTAGTCGGAGGTGTCCTCCAGCCAAGAACGTCCAGCCCCTCCTCAGAAGCCAGCGCCTCGAATTTGCTCTTGTCTTCCTTTACTGAACCCGCTTCGAAAAAGACCAAACCTGCACCGTAAGACCCAGCAGCCGGCAAATCTATGCCTGCTACTGACCTGAAAAAGCGATCAGGAATCTGGGAGAGTATGCCGGCGCCATCGCCAGTACCGGCATCTGATCCGACTGCCCCGCGGTGTTCGAGGTTTCGAAGTGAAGACAGAGCCATATCGATGATGTCGTGACCGGGGGTGCCGCGCAAAGTGGCAACCATTGCCAAGCCGCAGGCGTCCTTCTCAGCGCTTGGGTCGTAAAGACCCTGCGCAGCAGGACCTGCGTTGAACCTGTGAAACGGGCTCAGCTCGGGCATAGAAACTCCAATCGAAAAACTTCAATCAGGACTTCATTGGCCCGAATAGATACTTATTTAGCTCTCTTGCTTATCTGCAGCCTCTGCTTTTGCGGCGGTCTGCGGATCCGCTGTTGCAGGTTCTCTGCCTGGAGCGAATACCGATGGTTCAAGGCCGGGGTGACGGCGAGTTTGAATCACAAAGATCAGTAGACCAATGGCGATGCCAATAATCGCTGACCAAATGTTGATGCGGAGACCAAGAATAATCTCACTCGGGTCGATTCTGATACTTTCTATCCAAATTCGTCCCGTTGAATAAACAATCAGATACAGGGCGAATACCTTCCCCCACTGAAGCTGAAAACGTGATGCCACGTAGAGAAGCAAAGCCGCTCCCGTGAAGTTCCAAAGCATCTCGTAGAGGAAAGTTGGGTGAAACAGAAGCCCCTCAGGCAAGCCATTGGGATAAGCGGGGTTTGTGAACGGAATCTCAAGACCCCATGGCAAGGTTGTTGGAATTCCAAAGAGTTCCTGGTTGAAGTAGTTTCCCAGGCGACCTAGCCCCTGAGCAATCAAAAGCCCCGGGGCGACAGCGTCGGCAACTGCTAAGAATCTAATTCCAGCTTGTCGCGCGCCCCACCAAGCGCCTACAGCCCCAAGTGCGATTGCACCATAAATCGCTAGCCCACCTTCCCAGATGCGGAAGATCGCAAGCAGGTCTGCTCCCTCATAAAAGTTGTCCCGAGGGTGGGTGATGACGTGGAAAAGACGCCCGCCCAAAATACCCGCAGGCACTGCCCACAGCGCAATGTCAAGAAACAAGCCGCGCTCAGCACCGCGCTTAGTTAGCTTGGCGTCGGCGATCAGGCTGGCGATCACGATGCCGGTGAGGATGAACAGCGCATAGAAGTGGAAGCGAACCGGGCCTAGCTCAATAAAGCTGACTTCAGGAGAAGGGATGCTCAACAAAAAATTCACGTGCTTATCCTAGGCCGAGGGCTATCTCTGTGGTCTTTAGGCGCAACGCCTCGAGGCCTCCCGACTGGTATGCCTTCACAAAGG
>CAYTOH010000027.1:0-9857 GCA_964439375.1 uncultured Aquiluna sp. | reverse complement strand
CAATCGGAATCGGAAAAACCAACGTGGATCTATTTGAGTATCAAGCCCGCGACCTATTCGAAAAGTACGGAGTTCCCGTATTACAGGGTCGAATCGCAGACACCCCAGCAGAAGCAGAAGCTGCAGCTGCAGCAATCGGGGGCACAGTAGTTGTAAAGGCACAGGTAAAAACTGGTGGCCGTGGCAAAGCCGGTGGCGTCAAGGTTGCTTTCTCCCCGGCCGAAGCAAAGGAAAAAGCCGAGCAGATTCTTGGCCTCGACATCAAGGGCCATGTTGTCAAGCGAGTCATGATCGCTCAAGGGGCTCAGATTGACCGTGAGTTCTACTTTTCAGTTTTGCTAGATCGCTCCAACCGCACCTTCCTATCGCTTTGCAGTGTCGAGGGTGGAATGGAAATCGAGCAGCTTGCCGTTGAGCGCCCAGAAGCACTTGCCAAGATCCCGGTCTCCGCTGTTTCAGGGATTGACAAGGCTAAGGCGACCGAGATTGCAATCGCAGGCGGTTTCCCAGCTGAGCTAGTGGATGCTGTCTCAGATGTCTTCGTAAAGCTATACAAAGTTTTCAAAGAGGAAGACGCGACTTTGGTCGAGGTCAATCCGCTAGTTCTGACTAAAGAGGGAGACATCGTCGCCCTCGATGGCAAGGTCAGCTTCGACGACAACGCAGAGTTCCGTCATGACCGCGAGTCAATGGAGCGCGATGTCCTAGACCCTCTCGAAGCCAAGGCAAAAGAGATGGATCTCAACTACGTCAAGCTCGACGGAGAGGTCGGCATCATCGGAAATGGTGCGGGTCTTGTCATGAGCACGCTGGATGTTGTTGCATACGCAGGCGAACGCCACGGTGGCGTGAAGCCGGCTAACTTCCTGGACATTGGTGGCGGTGCCTCAGCTGAGGTTATGGCAGCCGGTCTTGATGTGATTTTGAACGATCCTCAGGTTCGCAGCGTCTTTGTTAATGTCTTTGGTGGCATCACCGCTTGCGACGCTGTCGCTAACGGCATCGTTGGAGCGCTAAACACACTTGGCGACAAGGCCTCGAAGCCTCTTGTTGTTCGACTCGACGGAAACAACGTCGAAAAGGGTCGCGAGATTCTCAATAACTTCAACCACCCGCTGGTGACACTGTCCGAGACCATGGACGGCGGGGCCGACAAGGCCGCCGAACTAGCGAACAAGTAGGGAGCAACAAAATGGCAATTTATCTAGACTCCAACTCCCGAATCATCGTTCAGGGCATGACCGGTGCTGAGGGCATGAAGCACACTCAGCGCATGCTTGCTGGCGGCTCCAACATCGTTGGTGGCGTGAACCCGCGCAAGGCCGGCGAGACCGTTGAGGTTGAAGGCAAGGCACTGCCTGTCTTCGGTTCGGTCAAGGAGGCAATGATTGCAACTGGCGCAAACGTCACCGTGATCTTTGTCCCACCAGCTTTCGCCAAGGCCGCAATCATCGAAGCTATTGACGCTGAGATTGCGCTTGCAGTTGCAATCACCGAGGGCATCCCGGTTCACGACAGCGCTGAGGCCTGGGCTTACAACGTTGAAAAGGGCAAGAAGACTCGCTTGATTGGACCAAACTGCCCAGGAATTATCAGCCCAGGACAGTCCAACGCTGGAATTACCCCTTGGAACATCACCGGCCGTGGGCCAATTGGACTTGTTTCAAAGTCTGGAACTTTGACCTATCAGATGATGTTCGAGCTTCGCGACATTGGGTTCACGACTGGCATCGGTATTGGTGGAGACCCAGTTATCGGCACCACCCACATCGATGCGCTTGAGGCTTTCCAGAACGACCCAGAAACTAAGGCGATTGTTCTGATTGGTGAGATCGGTGGCGACAGCGAGGAGAAGGCCGCTGACTACATCTCCAAGCACGTCACTAAGCCTGTTGTTGCATACGTGGCCGGCTTCACCGCACCAGAGGGTAAGACCATGGGCCACGCCGGCGCAATTGTTTCTGGCTCTGCCGGAACTGCTCAGGCTAAAAAGGAAGCGTTTGAGGCAGTTGGGGTCAAGGTGGGCAAGACCCCATCCGAGACTGCTGCCTTGATGCGCGAGATCATCTCCAAGCTGTAGGCAGTTGAACCGCGGTCTGAGCTTTGCGATAGCAGCGCTGCAAGCGCTGATTATCGCGGCAACCGCTATTGGTTTGATTGTTGCTCCACTTACCATTACCTGGCTGGTCGAGGGTGATGGAACTGTTAGCTGGCTCGTCGCGCTCCAAGTTGCCGTCTTTGCATTTCTTCTGGCCACCGGGGTTCCAATTCAATTCAGCGCCGGTGAAATTCTTGGCCTCGAGTTTCCAGACTTTGTAATTTCTGCCATGCCGCTGGGCCTAACTCTCCTAATTGGCTTGCTCGTGGTTAGAGTTGGGCACCGCCTATCGGCAGCATCTTCACTTTGGCCAGCATGGGTTGGCGGCGGAGTGACTTTTGGCCTGGTGGGTTTGGGGACCTCTTCGCTTGCAAACAGTGACGCGGTTTTTGTTGGTGAGTGGGAGCCACTTCTTTACCCGGCTGTTTTCTTTGCCGGCCTGTTATTTCTCTCCTCAACCCTAGGTTCGAGATACGAGCTTTTTGAGGGCGCAAATGGCCCGGAAGCCAAAGAGAGAATTTGGGTAAGGGCCACTTTGCAGCAGCTTTATAGCCGACTGCACTGGAGCATCAGAACTGTTCTGTCGCCAGCTACTCGGGTTGGGCTATCGGTTGTTGCAATCATCATGTTCTTTGCATCACTGATGAGTGCGCTCGCTCTGGCAATTGGCTGGATTGAAGTTGTGAGGCTTTACGAAGCACTGCGGGTTTCGGCGCTCGGCGGAGTAATGGTGACGATTGGTCAATTGGCGATTTTGCCGAACTTGATTGTTTATGCGATGGCCTGGATTTCAGGGGTGGGTTTTTCGATTGGGTCTGGGTCCCTTGTTAGCCCATTTGTCTCGCAGCTCGGGCCGCTACCTGCTTTCCCGGTTTTTGCTGCGCTTCCAACTTCAGGGTTCGACCGTGGACTGCTCTTTATCTTGGTTCCAGTTTTATCGAGCTTTATTGGAACGCTGTTGGTTAGAAAATACGTCGACCAAATCCGATGGGAGTATGCCACCCGACTCTCGGGGGCATTTGCGCTCTCGGCAACGACCGCTTTCACAGCCGCATTGGCAAGCGGATTCATCGCAGCTCTTGCTTCCGGGGCGCTTGGTCCTGGCCGGTTCAGTGATGTGGGAGTCTCGCACCTTTTGTTCGGGGCAGTAATGTTCGTTCTGGTTTTGATTCCCAGCTTTTTGGCCTCATTGATAATCATCAAGCCCATCGACGACCAGTCAACTGGGCGAAAGTAGACTTTGGACATGCTCTCGGTTGTAGTACTCATTTCAGGTTCAGGATCCAACCTTCGAGCTCTTTTGGAAGCCTGCGACAATCCGCTTTTCCCAGCTCGAATTCTGGCCGTTGGTTCAGATAAAAGCGCAGCTGGTTTGGCTCATGCCGAGCAGTTTGGTGTTCCGACTTTCGTAGCCGATTTCGAACGGTTCTCCTCGAGAGACGATTGGGCTGACCTGCTGAAGAGCAACATTGAATTTTTCAAGCCAGACCTGGTGGTTCTGGCTGGATTTATGAGGGTTTTGCCACCCGCGTTTGTTGAGCACTTCACCGGGCGACTAATCAACATCCACCCATCGCTACTTCCTGAGTACCCCGGTGCTCATGCAGTTCGGGATGCACTGGCGGCCAATGCCAGAGTAACTGGAACCACTGTTCACCTAGTTGACCAGGGCGTTGACACTGGTCGAATCCTGCGCCAAGTCTCCCTTGAGATACCGGCCGGCATCTCAGAGGCCGATTTGCACGAGCAGATCAAGGTCTTGGAGCGAGAGCTTTTGGTCGATGTCGTGCGGGACATTGCAGAGGGCAACATGAAGCTAGGGGATAACTAATGGCCGGATCAAACAGACAGGCTAGCGACTACCACCACAGAGATCAGATTATGGCGACCCGCGCCCTGATTTCAGTTTCAGACAAAACCGGTCTTCTGGAATTAGCCCAAGCTCTTGCAGACTTGGGGGTCGAGATGGTCTCCACTGGTTCCACTGCGAAGCAGATTGCAGATGCTGGGCTGCCGGTAACCGAGGTCAGTGAGGTAACGGGATTCCCCGAGTCTTTGGATGGGCGAGTAAAGACTCTGCACCCAAGCATTCACGGTGGTCTTTTGGCGGATCTAAGGCTTGATGACCACAAGGCAGAGCTTGAATCACTCGGCATTCAGGCCTTCGATCTGGTTGTTGTAAATCTCTATCCGTTTGTGCAGACCATCTCAGCTGGCGCCAAAGGCGACACCGCTATTGAGCAGATTGACATCGGCGGTCCAGCCATGGTTCGCGCGAGCGCGAAGAACCACGCGAATGTCGCGATTGTTGTGAACCCCGCGCACTACGTTCGTGTTGTCGAAGCCCTCAAAGCAGGCGGCACTACCCTGGCTCAGCGCAGAGAGTTGGCGCAAGTAGCGTTCACGCACACCGCACAGTATGACTCTGCAGTAGCAAGCTGGATGGCTCACGAGTTTGGAAGTAACGGCAATAAGTCAGGCTTTGGCGAAGAGATTTCGCAACGGTTTGAACTGGTGTCGGCTCTTCGTTATGGAGAAAACTCTCATCAGCCAGCTGCACTCTATGGACAACTAGGAGCAGTACCTGGCATTGCTCAGGCTAAGCAGCTCGGCGGCAAGGAGATGTCCTACAACAACTACGTCGATGTTGATGCTGCGCTGCGTGCAGCATTTGACTTTAGCGAGCCAGCGGTTGCGATCATCAAACACGCCAACCCCTGCGGTGTTGCGCTGGGCGAAGCAGATTCCGAGGATCCAATTGCTTCAGCCCACCAAAAGGCTCATCTAACGGATCCGGTTTCAGCATTTGGCGGAGTGATCGCCGCTAACAGAACCGTCACTCAAAAGATGGCAGCTCAGGTCTCAGAAATTTTCACTGAGGTAATCGCCGCCCCTGGCTTTGAGTCGAGCGCCCTGGATATCTTGCAAAAGAAGAAGAACCTCAGAATTTTGGAATTGGCTGGTGGCTACCTAAGGCCCGCAACAGAATTCCGACAGATTTCGGGCGGAGCTTTGGTTCAACAATCCGATGGCTTTGAGTCCTTGAATACAGCCAACTGGACTCTCGTGAGCGGCGAGCCCGCTAGTTCGGGACTGATGAAAGACCTTGAGTTTGCATGGCGAGCCTGCCGTGCGGTCAAGTCCAACGCCATCTTGTTGGCCAAAGACTTGGCTGCGGTTGGGATTGGAATGGGGCAGGTGAATCGGCTTGATTCCTGCAGGCTTGCCGTTTCTCGAGCTGGTGACCGAGCGGTTGGCTCGGTTGCTGCCTCGGATGCGTTTTTCCCCTTCGCCGATGGCCTGCAGGTTCTAATTGAGGCTGGAGTTCGAGCGGTTGTGCAGCCCGGCGGTAGCGTCCGCGATGAAGAAGTGATTGCCGCTGCGAAAGCAGCGGGAGTCACTATGTACTTCACCGCGGAACGCCACTTTTACCACTAGGGCTATTTGACCTCGTTGAGTAGTCCGGTTGCGACGTCAAAAACGAAACCGCGAACTGAGTCTTTGTGAACGATGAATGGGCTCTGCTTAATGCGCGCGATTGACTGACGGATGTCGGTATCGAGATCTGAGAATGCTTCGGCTGACCAGGTCGGTTTGATGCCGGTCTCGTCCTGGATCGACTTCTTGAAGGCATCATCGGTGAAGGTGAGCATGCCGCAGTCGGTGTGGTGGATGAGAATGATTTCCTTGGTTCCCAAAAGCCGCTGAGAGATCGCAAGTGAGCGAATCTCGTCATCGGTAACCACTCCGCCTGCGTTGCGAATCACGTGCGATTCACCCTCAGCAAGGCCCAGAATTCCGTAAACGTTGATGCGGGCATCCATGCATGCCAGAACTGCAACTTGCTTGCTTGGAGGTAGGGGCAGCGGTCCCTGGAAGTTTGCTGCGTATTTTTTGTTGTTCTCTAGGTACTGATCGGTAATCGACATGTTGTTCCTTTCGGGATAGCGAGAAGTCAAACACCCAAAAGAGAACTACATTCCGATGTGTCTGATTGTTACTGATAGCCTGATGTGCTGCCCTTTAGGGCAGCGGAGATGATGAATGCAAAGTAAAGAACTTGGAACCGTGAGGACGCTGTGGCGTCTTGTGCCCTACGCCAAAAAGGCCCTTCCAAGAATCTTCCTAGGCATGATTGCAGCGATTGCCGCGCACCTTTTTGCTCTTGCCATCCCTCAGTTTTTGCAGAACCTGGTGAACTCTTTGGTTGCCGGTGGCCTAGACGCATTGCTTCCTGCGGTAGGGCTTATCTTGCTCATGGGTCTAGCAGAGGCGCTATTTGTATTGCTTCGCAGGTGGCTTGTGCTCACCCCCGGCACGCACGTAGAAGCTTTTATGCGCAACACCCTCTACGCAAAACTCCAGGATCTCCAAGTCAGCTTCCATGACCGTTGGCCCTCGGGGCAGCTACTCTCGAGGGCAGTTTCAGATCTCAGCATGATTAGAAGGTGGCTCTCCTTTGGCCTGGTTCTTCTGGTCGCTAATGGCCTCACACTCATTGTTGGAATCGTTATTCTTTTCGCCTACTCCCCGATCTTGGGCGGAATCTTCCTGGTTGTTTCGCTACCAATTTGGCTAATCGGTTTCAAGTTTGAAAAGACCTATGGTCTTTTGGCCAGGCAATCTCAGGATCAATCCGGAGACTTAGCCACCAGGGTTGAGGAAGCGGTTCATGGAGTTCGAGTTCTGAAGGCATTTGGTCGCGGCACTTTTGCAGCCAAGCAGTTCTCGAATCAAGCTCGTGAGCTTTACGGGACAGAGCTAACCAAAGCCAAGGCGGTAGCCAAAATTTGGCTTTACCTAATCATGTTGCCGGAGTTCGCAGTCGGTCTTTCGATGCTCGCTGGTGTTTGGCTGGTCTCCCAGGGAGAACTTAGCGTCGGAGCTCTGGTGGCGTTCTTTGCGACCGCAATGGTTTTGCGTTGGCCAACCGAGTCTTTGGGCTTCCTGCTCTCAATGTCACTCGAGGCAAAAACTGCGACCACTAGATTCTTTGAAGTCATCGATGAACCTGACTTGATCACCGAGCCCGAGAACCCAAAGACGATTTCAAACCCCAAGGGCCGCCTTGAGTTCCGAGATGTTCACTTCAGATATCCGGACACGGCTGAGGACCAGCCTGACCTCATTAACGGAATTGATCTAGTTCTTGAGCCCGGAGAGTCAGTCGCGCTTATTGGTATTACCGGTTGCGGAAAGAGCACCCTTACGGCTCTAACGACTCGATTGCACGAGGTGACATCGGGCGCAATCCTGATCGATGGCGTTGACATTCGAGACATAACGCGTGCGGAACTGCGTCAGCACATCGCGATGGCATTTGAAGACGCCACCCTGTTCTCGCTTTCAATTAGAGAAAATGTCTTGCTCGGTAATCCAGATGCATCAGAAGCCGACTTGGCTCAAGCGCTAGAAATCGCCCAGGCCAAATTTGTCTACGATCTCCCAAATGGCCTCGACACGACCATTGGTGAAGAAGGCTTAAGTCTCTCCGGAGGTCAGCGTCAGCGAATTGCACTGGCCAGGGCGGTCGCCGCAAAGCCCAGAATCTTGGTTTTGGACGACCCGCTCTCTGCCCTAGATGTCGATACCGAGGCAATGGTTGAAGATGCACTGCGGCACGTCTTGGTTTCAACAACAGCACTGATTGTCGCTCACCGCCCCTCAACAGTGATGCTGGCCGACAAGGTGGCGCTGATGCAGGAGGGTCGAATCACGGCCTTCGGAACTCACCAAGAACTTTTGAAGTCGAGCGAACACTATCGCTATGTGATCTCGTCCCTCGAGGAAGACACCCGAACCAGGGAGGTGAATCTGTGAGTCTTTTCGGAACCAACGATGAAGAGCGCGTAGACCTAAATAAGCAGGAGTCCAGGTTCATTAGGGCGCGCTCCCGCAAGTTGCTCGGGTCGCTGCTTTTGCCACTGCGCGCCAGATTGTTGCTAGCGGCAGTAATGGTCACCATATCGACCCTGATGCGAGTCGCTGGGCCAGCACTGATTGCACTGGGTATCGACTGGGCACTACCGAATGCGATAGACGGCAACACTCAGCCTCTGTTCGTTGTGGTTGCGGCATATCTATCGGCCGCCGCACTTTCAGCAGTTTTGGTCTACTACTTCATGATGCTGAGTGCTCGAATTTCGCAGGCCATGCTCTTTGATCTCAGAAACAGGGTGTTTGTTCACACTCAAAAGCTTTCGGTTGAGTTCCACGAGCGCTACACCGCAGGTCGAGTAATTGCTCGTCAGACTTCAGACCTCTCTTCAATAGCTGAGCTTCTATCCGGCGGTCTGAATGAGCTGGTGGTAGGCGGCATGTTCATGCTCTTCACTGCAATCGCACTATTCATTCTTGACCCAACCTCGGCACTTGTCTTGCTCGGAGCCCTGCTGCCACTTGCGATTCTGACCCGCTGGTTCCAGGTCAAAACCAATAAGGGATATAGACAGCAGCGAGTGGCATCTTCGAAACTGATTCAGTACTTCGTGGAGACCATGACCGGCATTCGTGCGGTGAAGGCCTTCCGCAAGGAAAAACGCAACGAGGATCACTTCGGAGGGCTCACCGAGGACTACCGCAGACACAATGCCCACCTGATTCAACTCTTTGGCATTTACGACCCAGGCCTGATCATGATTGGCAATCTCACGGTTGCGGCTGTTCTACTGTTTGGAGGCTTCAGGGTCTTGGAGGGCGATCTCGGCATTGGAGTGCTAACGGCCGCGATTCTCTACGCCAAGCGGTTTTTCGACCCAATGGAGTCGCTGGCTATCTTCTACAACTCCTATCAGTCAGCCTCCAGTGCTCTGGAGAAGATCTCAGGGGTATTGCAGGAGGAGCCAACTGTTCCTGAGGCAAAGAACCCCGTCTCTCTAAAACACGCCAGCGGTCAGGTGAACTTCCACGGGGTGGAATTCAAATACAACACCGGACCAACTGTTCTTCACAAGCTCGATCTGGAAATCCCATCTGGCCAAACCATTGCGCTGGTCGGAACCACCGGAGCTGGAAAGTCGACCCTTGCGAAACTGATCTCAAGGTTCTACGACCCGACGCAGGGCCAGGTTCAGCTTGATGGGGTAAATCTCAAGGACATCGCAAACACAGACCTTCGCAGAGAAGTCGTCATGGTTACCCAGGAGGCATATCTCTTCTCTGGTTCCGTTGCCGAGAACATCTTGTTGGGCCGACCAGATGCCAGCTTTGAGGATGTGGTTCAGGCGGCAAAGGCTGTTGGTGCACACAGCTTTATTCAGTCGCTTCCGGATGGTTACGACACTGATGTAAACAAGCGTGGCGGGAGGGTCAGTGCGGGCCAGCGCCAGCTGATTTCATTTGCGAGGGCCTTCTTGGCTAACCCATCGGTTTTGATTTTGGATGAGGCGACGAGCTCACTGGATATTCCATCCGAGCGTTTGGTTCAGCTGGGCCTCAAGACCTTGCTTGCGGGAAGAACTGCCGTGATCATCGCGCACAGGCTTTCTACGGTGGCCATCGCAGACCGCGTTCTAGTCATGGAGCACGGCAAGGTTATTGAAGATGGTGCTCCAGAGGTCCTTGCTGCAGGAACTGGCAAGTTTGCCTCTCTATACAAGGCCTGGAGAGAATCGCTGGTTTAGTTTCTAACCAGAGCGATTGCTCCCTTGCCGGTGAATTCAGCCTTGAGTTTGCCGCCGGAGATTGTGTAGAGGGTGCCGGAGAGCAGGTCGGTGTATTCACCATCTGGAACGGACACCTCAATCTCAACACTTGCCGG
>CAYTOH010000026.1:6402-9985 GCA_964439375.1 uncultured Aquiluna sp. | reverse complement strand
GTGCCGTGAGCTGAGGATGGGATTAGGCAGAGGTTTCTCTGGAGGTCGCCACGCGAACGGTGGTAGCCACGAATGGCAAGGAGTCCTGCAAGTTCACCCTGGCTGCCTGCGTTTGGCTGCAGCGAAACTGCTTCATATCCAGTGATGTCACTGAGCCAGCTGGTCAGCTCTCCGATGAGCTCGAGGTAACCCTGGGTGTCCTCGGCGGGAGCAAACGGGTGCAGGTTGGCAAACTCTGGCCAGGTAACTGCTTCCATCTCAGTGACTGAGTTGAGCTTCATGGTGCAGGAGCCCAATGGAATCATGCCGCGGTCTAGGGCGTAGTCAAAGTCGGCTAGCTTCTTGAGATAGCGAAGCATCGCAGTCTCAGAGTGGTAAGTGTTGAAAACTGGGTGCTGCAGGTACTCGGTGGTTCTGTGGTTTCTGAGTTTGTCCGAGCCATCGGCCTCGGTTGGTGCCTTGGCACCAAATGCAGCGGCTAGTTGTGCAAGCTGAGACCAAGAGGTGCTCTCATCTACTGAGATACCCAAGGTGTTCGAGTCGACCTTCAGCATTGTGAGGTTGTGCGCCCGGGCAGTTTCAAAGACCTTGTGAGCGTCGACGTTTAGAACGCGAATAGTGTCGAAGAAGTTCTCGTGCTGCAGGCTGTGACCGGCATCCTTCAAAACCTTCGCCAGGGCGGAGGTTTTTAGGTGGATCTCAGAGGCGATTGCCTTCAGGTTTTTCGGTCCGTGATATACGGCATACATTCCTGCGATTACAGCAAGCAAAACCTGTGCTGTGCAGATGTTGCTCGTTGCCTTCTCGCGGCGGATGTGCTGCTCTCGGGTCTGAAGGGTTAGGCGATAAGCGGGAGCACCCTCGGCATCCACCGATACTCCGACCAAGCGACCAGGCATGGTGCGCTCTAGCTTGTCGCGCACTGCTAGGTAACCTGCGTGCGGACCACCGAATCCCATCGGAACTCCGAAGCGCTGAGTGGTACCACAAACAACATCCGCACCCTTTTCTCCTGGAGGGGTGATCAGGGTCAGTGCCATTAGGTCTGCGGTTGCGATCGCTAGACCGCCAAACTCGTGCACCTTTGCAAAAAGGTTTTCGAAGTCGATGATTCGGCCAGAGGCTCCCGGGTATTGGATGACAGCGCCGAAGCACTCCTCGGAGAGCTCTTGCGAGTTCGCAGCATCGAAGTAGCGAATCTCAATCCCCATCGGCTCCGCACGGTGCTCGAGCAACTGCTTGGTTTGAGGGAAGAGGTCGGAGTCAACATAGAAAAGGTTTGACTGACTGTCAGCACTTCTTCGGGCAATCATCATTGCCTCGACAACTGCGGTCGACTCATCCAGCATCGATGCGTTTGCCGTTTTCATGCCGGTTAGGTCTGTGACAACAGTCTGAAAGTTGATTAGCGCTTCAAGGCGACCCTGGCTAATTTCGGGCTGGTATGGGGTGTAGGCGGTGTACCAGCTTGGGTTCTCCAAAACGTTGCGCTTGATTACTCCGGGGGTTCGGGTTCCGTAGTAGCCCAGACCGATAAAGCTCTGGGTGATTTTGTTCTTGCCTGCAATCTCATGAAGCCTTGCGAGTGCATCGTCTTCACTAATGGGTGCAGGGAGGGTGCTGCCACCCTTGTACTGAATTGACTCAGGCAGTGCCTTTTGCATCAAATCAGTTAGCGACTTCGCACCAACGTAATCCAGCATTTCCTGCTGCTCTGCAGCGGTGGGCCCAATGTGACGGAACTGAAAATCGTGGTGCTTTTCTAGCACTTATTTACTCCCCGGTTAGCGCGTTGTATTCGGATGCAGTTAGTAGTTCTGGCAGAGAGCTGAAGCGAATCTTCACTAGCCAGCCCGCGCCATATGGGTCTTCGTTGATTGTCTCTGGTGAGCCAGAGAGTGCTGAGTTGGCCTCGACAACTTCACCATCCATTGGCGCGTAGAGCTCGCCAACGGACTTGGTTGATTCAATCTCGCCACAAATCTTCATGTAACTGGTGTTTGAGCCAACCTTGGGAAGGTCAACGTAGACGATCTCACCGAGGGCATCTGCTGCGTAGCGAGTGATGCCGACGGTGGCAACATCGCCATCGATAAGCACCCACTCGTGCTCTTTGGTGTACTTGAGGTTTTCTGGGTTTGTCATCTTTACCTTCCCCTTTTATAGAACGGCATTGCTACAACTTCGTATTCCACTCTGGTGCCACGAACATCTGCTTCAAGTTTGCTGCCCACTGGCAACTCAAGCTCCCCAGATAGGTATGCCATGGCCACGGGGTAGCCAAGGGTTGGTGACAAAACCCCAGAGGTCACAACCCCCACTGGACTTTGGCCCTGCGGCAAGAAAATCTCGTAATCTGCGCGGGCAGCTCTGCGGCCCTCGCCCTTGAGCGCATAGAGCTTGCGGCTCAATGGCTGACCTTGCTTCTTTTCAAGAGCGTCTCGACCAACAAACTGCTTGTCGAAGCTGATGATTTTTTCAAGCCCTGCCTCGAAAGCCGTTAGATCGCTTTCGAGCTCATGCCCATAAAGTGGCATCCCCGCTTCCAGTCGGAGGGTGTCCCGAGCAGCTAGGCCACACGGAGTCACACCCTTCGAGGCGATCAAATCCCAGAGCCTCTCGGCATCAGAGTTAGCAACCAAGAGCTCGAAGCCGTCTTCTCCCGTGTAGCCAGTGCGGGCTAACAGAACTGGAATGCCATCAACGTGGACGGGGACTATCGCGTAATACTTCAAGCCGGTTAGGTCGTAAGCCGTTCCTGTGTGATCAGCTGTAATAAGTGTCTGAAGAATCTCGGCTGATTTTGGGCCCTGGAATGCCAGAAGAGAGTAGTCATCGGAGATGTCCTGAATCTCAACGTCAAAACCGACACTGCGCTCTCGCAGAGCCTTCACCACAGCCTGCCGGTTTGAGGCGTTGGCAATAATCAGGTAATCCTGGGCAGCAATCCGATAGACAATCAGGTCATCAATAACCCCACCGTCCTCGTTGCAAATCATGGTGTATTTGGCTCTGCCGTCGGCAAGCGCGGAGACTTTGGAAACCACGGCGTAGTCCAGGAATTGACCCGCATCTCCCAAAATGGTGATCTCAGCCATGTGGCTGATGTCGAAAAGACCAGCTGCGTTTCTTACTGCGTGGTGCTCATCTAGGTCCGATCCGTACCTCACCGGCATGTTCCAACCGCCAAAATCAGTGAAGGTCGCACCCAGCGACTGATGCTTGGGGTAGAGGGTTGTGGTCTGCACTCAATCACACTAGTTCAGTTTTTTGAGCCAAAATCCCAGAGCCGCTAAATGGTTGTCAATTTGTGTTCTAACTCGGCATATTTCGCCGCAGTTAGTTGAACAATCTCCTCGGGAAGGGCTGGCGGCGTGCCAGTTTGGTCCCAGTTTTCAGCCAGCCAGTTTCTAACAATCTGCTTGTCAAAACTCTGGTCCCTGACCCCTTTGCTCCAGAGCGCTTTATCCCAATAGCGCGATGAGTCAGGAGTCAGAACTTCATCCCCGAGAGTCATCAGGTTGGTTCTCGGGTCGTTGCCAAACTCGAACTTGGTGTCAGCCAAAATCAGCCCTGCTTTTTC
>CAYTOH010000026.1:3787-6302 GCA_964439375.1 uncultured Aquiluna sp. | reverse complement strand
CCGCCCTCGAGTGAAATGCGAGACATGCCCTCATAGGCGAGGGTTCTTGCCTCAAGGAAACTGTCGCCAATTGCAACAACCGAGAGCACTCGACCAGTTGGGCTTGCTTTGCAAACCTCGACATCGTCCATGGATTCAGCGGAGTCGATACCGTGGACCTCTCGCACCGGAGCATTTGCAGTCGGATACCCTTCGGATGCCAGCACCACTGTCAGCGCACACCTTGGAGAGAACTCAGCACTCGGGCCAACGTCAAGTTTCCCGTTCGCAGAACGCATCAGAAGGTCTGCCAGGTTTGTCTGGAGCCTGCGCAAGACAACCTGAGTTTCTGGATCACCAAAGCGGGCATTGAACTCAATAACTTTGACGCCTCTGGTGGTCATAATCAGCCCGCAGTAGAGCAGGCCAACAAAAGGAGTACCGCGCCTAGCTAGCTCATTTACGGTTGGCTGTGCAACCCGCTCAGTTACCTCTTCAACGAAACCCTCTGGGAGCCAAGGCAGCGGGCTGTAGGCACCCATGCCTCCGGTGTTCGGACCCTCATCGTTGTCAAAGGCACGCTTGTAATCCTGAGCTGGGCTCAGTGGCATCACGGTCTTGCCATCGGAGAGGAAGAACAAACTGACCTCTTGGCCATCTAGAAACTCTTCAACCAAGACACCTTCATCGATGAACTTGGCAGCGTGCTCTAGCGCCGCAGCTCGATCGCTGGTGACGATTACACCCTTACCTGCAGCAAGACCATCTGCCTTCACAACGTAGGGAGCGCCAAATTGATCAAGGGCTGCTTCAACCTCCGACATCGTCGAGCACTCTCTCGCCATGCCGGTTGGGACATCAGCTGCAGCCATGATTTCCTTGGCAAACTGCTTGCTGCCCTCGAGCATTGCAGCCTGTTGGGAGGGGCCAAAAACCGCAATCCCTTGGGCCCTAAGGGCATCTGCCACACCTGCTACCAACGGAGCCTCTGGGCCGATGATGGCAAGATCAATTTGCTCGGTGAGCGCGCAACTGACCACCTCAAGTGGATCGGTCGCGATGATGCTTGGCTTTACCTCGACCTCTCGGGCTATGTATTCATTGCCTGGAGCACAAACGATGTCCTTGGGAGAGGTGCCGGTTCTAACCAGTGCCTTCACGATCGCGTGCTCTCTAGCACCAGAGCCAACAACGAGGATTCTCATCTTGGTGAGTTTACCGCTCCAGCTCCTTTAGAACCTGGAGAGCTTGGATGTAGACGGCGGAATCCTCCCTCGGCCCAACTGCCAATAGCTGCAAGGTCTCAGCCGAGGGGATAGCGAACACGATTCGGAGTCGACCCTGACTGCCCGTGCGAATGGAGCGACAACCGCGCAAACCCGCACTTAGAGGTTTACCGATGGCAGCTTTCGAGGAAAGAATCCGCTCGACTGTTTTCAGAACCAGAATCTGCTCACTTCGATCGAGCTTTAGTAGTGAGACGCGGAATGCTTCACTTGAAGCGGCAATCACTTCAGGTCCTCGTCTGTGATTCCCAACTCTTTCTTCAGATCTTCATAGCTAACCGTTGCAAGTTCGCCGCGCTCCAGTTGGCGAACCATCTTCACAACCTTGGCGTATTCCCAGGGGTCGGGGAACTCGCCCTCCTTCGCAATCCTTGGCCAGTCACGGCAGGCGTCCTCGAGTAAAAGCAAGAACTCCATGTCGACAATGGCCGCAACTACCTTGTTGCGTTTTGCGATGTATTGGATGTTCCCTGCCTCAACCTTGGAAATGATTTGCGAGCTCTTTTGGGATAGCTCGGTGATTGAAACCATGTTCTCGATGACCTCTCTAGAATCCATAATCACCCCCTCTCTATCTAGAAATCTAGGTATAAATCTAAGTAGAAGTTGAGTAGATGACAACAGTCAAGCTGTTATTCGGGATCGCTGTTTTTTTGCCCTGAAACCATGTGGAAAACCTAAGTAGCTAAAGAGCTGGGGATAATTGGCAGATGTCCAAGAAGCGCATCTCGAAGGTAGAAGGTGAGGCGGCGCTCGCCTCCGGCGATAACGCCATGTCCGTTAGGTACCTGCTTCAGCAAATTGAGGCCCTCCGCCCTGGTGGCGCTGTTGAGCTCCGAGTTCCACCCTTTGGGGCCGTGCAGTGCATTGGCGGACTAGATCACCGCAGGGGAACTCCGCCAAATGTGGTTGAGCTTGATCCAGAAACCTTCATTGCCCTTTGTCAAGGCAGTCTGAGTTGGGACTTGGGAGTAGAGCAGGGGAAAGTACTTGCTAGTGGAACTTTGGCTAGCCAGATAGCTGAGCTCTTCCCTCTAAATCAGCTCTAACTGACCCAGCTCTTGAAACAGCTTGGTGTTTAGCTTGAAGGAAAGCTTCACTTCCTCCACGAGCTCATTGCTTTGACTTGCGGTTAGTTCAAGATTGTCGAGTGCTTCGCGGTAGGCAACCTTGATTGGAACTGGGTCGCCGAGGTTGGAAAAGTCATAGAAGCTCACCTGGTTTGCTTCCAGGTTGTAGTGGCGCTGCAT
>CAYTOH010000026.1:0-3687 GCA_964439375.1 uncultured Aquiluna sp. | reverse complement strand
GATAGCTTTTCCATGATTTCCTGAACTGGTTAGGTTTACCTAACTACTAAATCTAAACCTAGGTTCCCGGGACTGCAACAGTCAATCCCAAGGTTTAATAGCCCTATGGAAAAGCCAGAAGAAGTAGAGATCAGAAAAGCGCCGAAGGTATTGCCCTTCGCACTGACCGGAGCAGTTCTAGGTGTGAGCGCAGCTTTCGTCCTCTACTTACTGATTCCAGTAGCAAACCGTTCGAGCGAAGACATCCTTGGGCTCTTGCTCGTTGCACTCGGATCCCTAGGGCTAGGGCTTGGGATTGCGGCAGCGGTTTTCCTCGACTTGCTGACTGCCAAGCGAGCCAAAATGGCAAGCGCGATCAGAGCTGACAAAGCGGAGCAGTGACCAATCTTCTGCCCTATAAACTATGGTCAAACGCAGACTCGGCAGGGGACTAAATGCGCGGTGACGGCCTACTGAACCACGACATAATGCCTGGCGAAAAAGGCCCTCAAGATCAATGCGGAGTTTTCGGAGTCTGGGCTCCCGGTGAAGAGGTAGCCAAACTCGCATACTTCGGTCTCTACGCGCTTCAGCACCGCGGTCAAGAATCAGCCGGTATTGCAACTTCAACCGGTGAAAAGATCCTGGTCTACAAGGACATGGGGCTGGTCTCTCAGGTTTTCAACGAAGCTTCTCTCGAGTCCCTTCAGGGCCACATCGCTGTAGGGCACACCAGATACTCAACTACAGGTGCATCGCACTGGCGCAATGCTCAGCCAACTCTTGGTCGCACCGCCTACGGAACCATAGCTCTTGCTCACAACGGCAACCTAACCAACACTGCAGAGCTACTTGAGCTTCTAGAAGAGCGTTACCCAAACCATGAGTCTGAGCTGCGCGGGGGTAACACCACTGACACCGCAGTGCTAACGGCACTACTAACTGGAAATCCAGATTCCTCCCTAGAAGCAACCGCTCTTGAGCTCTTGCCTAAAGTCAAGGGTGCTTATTGCCTCACGTTCATGGATGAGCACACCCTCTATGCAGCTAGAGATCCCCAGGGAGTGAGACCTCTGGTGCTTGGTCGACTGGAGCGCGGTTGGGTAGTTGCCTCTGAGTCAGCTGCGCTAGACATTGTCGGTGCCTCTTTTGTCCGTGAGGTCGAGCCAGGCGAACTCATTGCAATTGATGAAAACGGTTTAAGAACCCAGAGGTTTGCTTCTGAAAAGCGTGCGGGTTGCGTTTTTGAGTACGTTTACCTCGCTCGTCCCGACACTTCCATTTCTGGTCGAGTGGTCTATGAGGCACGCGTTGAGATGGGGAGAACTCTAGCTCGGGAATATCCAGTCGAAGCTGACCTAGTTATGCCAACTCCAGAGTCTGGAACCCCTGCTGCAATTGGTTACTCGGAGCAGTCAGGCATTCCTTTTGGCCATGGGCTTGTCAAAAACGCCTATGTCGGAAGAACCTTTATCCAACCCTCGCAAACTATTCGTCAGCTAGGCATCAGACTCAAATTGAACCCTTTGCGTGAGGTCATCGCTGGTAAGCGCCTTGTAGTAGTCGACGACTCGATTGTTCGAGGCAATACACAGAGAGCCCTGGTGAAGATGCTCAAGGAAGCGGGAGCCGCCGAGGTCCACGTGCGAATCTCGAGCCCACCGATTACCTGGCCGTGCTTCTACGGCATTGATTTTGCAACCAGAGCAGAGTTGATTGCGACCGGCTTGGGTGTTGAGGATGTCAGGCAGTCAATTGGTGCGGATAGCCTCGGATATTTGTCTAAGGACGGCATGATCGCCGCAACTGGCCAGTCCGAAGAGAAGATGTGCACGGCCTGCTTCACCGGCAATTACCCAATCGAGCTTCCGGTTGCTGAACGCATGGGCAAGAACCTACTTGAGCGCGGGGTTGCGACCATCCATGAGGAAGGTCACGTGCATGTCGACGACTAACCCATATGCGCTAGCTGGTGTCGATACCGAAGCGGGCGATAGGGCAGTAGAGCTGATGAAGGCGGCAGTTTCGGCAACCCACTCAGACCTCGTACTAGGGGGTGTCGGAGGCTTTGCGGGAATGATCGATGCCAAGTTCCTAAAGGACTACGATCACCCAATTCTTGCCACATCAACCGATGGGGTTGGGACCAAGGTGGCGATTGCCCAAGCTATTGATAAGCACGACACCATCGGCCAGGACCTGGTTGGAATGGTGGTGGATGACATCGTGGTCTCCGGCGCTCGCAGTTTGTTCATGACCGACTACATCGCCTGCGGCAAGCTCCACCCGCAACGCATAGCGGACATCGTGCGCGGAATTGCACAGGCTTGCAAGGCGGTCGACGTCGCCCTTGTTGGTGGCGAGACCGCGGAACATCCAGGGCTATTGGGCGAGCACGAGTATGACGTCGCAGGAGCCGCAGTCGGTGTAGTCGAGAAGAGCAAAATGCTTGGATCGCATCGGGTGCAGGTCGGTGACATCGTGCTTGGATTGCAGGCTTCTGGTTTGCACTCAAATGGCTATTCGCTTGTTCGCAAAATTGTTGCTGACCGAGGTTTGAAATACACCGATAAGGTGCCGGAGTTTGAGCGAACCCTTGGCGAGGAACTACTGGAACCCACCAGGCTATACACCGGAGTGCTGAACAAGATTCTTGCTGACCAGAGATTTGCCGGTCAGGTTTCAACACTCAGCCACATCACAGGCGGAGGAATCGCAGCCAACTTGTCTCGCGTTTTGCCCGAGACGGTTTCGCTCGATGTCGAGAGATCTTCTTGGTCACCGAATCCGGTGTTTAGGGTCCTGGCTCAGTGGGCCGGCATTGATCTTAGGGACCTGGAGAGCACCTGGAACCTAGGTCTTGGTTTTGCAGCTGTGGTTCGCTCCGGCAGTGCAGCTGCAATTACCGCAGAGCTCAACACGCTCGGCATCCACACCTGGCAGCTCGGTGTTGTTGAGTCAACCCCTTGCGATTCAGAACTCCCCGGCTACGTCTCAGAGGCCAAGGGAGTCCGTGGCGGAGCAGTTCGACTGGTTGGAAGTTATGAAAAATAAGGCGGCGGTTGCAGTCGGTGCGATTGGCTTGTTGCTCGCATCAATCAGCTTTATCTTGGGGCTAATCACCGGGGCGAGTAATGCTCAGGTCTCTGCGCCAAGGTCTACCCCTGCCCCCTACTGCTTCGAAGATCAAAACCCAGAGCAGTTCAGTGAAAAGCATGTTGCCACCAAGGTGGTGGCTTGCCAGGTAATGGGCATGACCAAGGCTGAGGCGATTGCTTACATCGAATCCAAAGAACTCAGCTATCGAATTGCCACTGAGGACGGCGAGAGCTTTGCTCTCACCGAGGATTACACAGACTCCAGAATCAACCTCGATATCTTGGTCGGTCTTGTTGTCGGCGCGAGTGCTTGGTAATCAGCCGCGATAAACCCTGCTTCGGTGATCCACTTTGATCACGACAACCACGAGTTTGCGATCGAAGATCTTGTAGAGAACTCGATAGTTCCCGACGCGAACCAGATAAGTATTGCTGTCCCGAAGTTTCACGGATTTGGGCGGCCTTGGGTTCGAAGCCAATATTTCAAAAGCCAGCCTCACTCTGACTTGCAGCTGTGTTTCAAGACTGGAGAGCTCTCTGCTAGCTTGACCGGTCAGCTCAATCGCGTAGCGGTTTGAGTCCGAGCTCACGCTCAACCTCTTCGAGCGGG
>CAYTOH010000025.1:0-10117 GCA_964439375.1 uncultured Aquiluna sp. | reverse complement strand
TAATACGCTCGTTGATGCGCGGATCGCTGATAACTGCTCCTTTGGTACCGTTTCTTAGCCGCGCGAATGCGCGCAGAAATCAATAACTCTCATACCTAGGCAACCTATTTAGCGGTTGAAAGGTGGGATCGTAATCCACTTCTGACTGAGCTATTGCCCAGAGCCTCGGGTAGCCTAGCAGAAGCCAATTCAATTTGAAAGAGGAATCTTGGACAACGCAGCCAGAGATATTGCTGAAGTTCCAGCAGTCGAGATCATCAACACAGCAGCCGTCCACCTCATGAGCGCAGCAGCTGTCCAGTGCGGTCTAGCCGAAGATCAAAAAGGTGACCTTGATGAGGCTAGAAAGCTCATCACTGCACTAGCGGGACTCATCACAGCAGCGGCGCCTGAAATCGGTGACCACCATGCACGCCCACTTCGAGATGGCCTTCGCTCGCTGCAGCTAGCCTTCCGTGAGGCATCGGTTATCGAGGACGAACCTGGTAAAGGTCCGGGTGAAAAATACACTGGCCCGGTGAACTAGACCATCACCAGCTTCAGCGTTATCGAGTCAACCGCAGAATGAAACTCGGTGGTTTGCAACTTGGCTGTGAACTCGTTTAGGAGCTCTTTCAGCCTCTCCGCAGAAATCCCGGGTCGCAGCCCAAGCTGTATTTGCAATTCAGCGTGACTTAAGTCGTTACCCGGGTCTCCATCAAAAAGATCGGCAGAGAAGATTTCCGGAAAGAGCTTAGTGACCTCTTTGACGTGGTCAGAAACCTTTTGATTTTTCTCTGGTCTTTGCCAACCCAAACCCTGCGCTAGAGCGGCGATGGCTGGCCTTCTCAGCACAACGGCATGCCCAGCAGGGTCAATAACCAGGCGCTCATGCCCCTCACTAGCGCAAGCAAGCGCAATCTTTCGAGCATCAACGGGAACAGGCCGAGCTTCAGGCTTCCAAGCCTGCAACTGTGATGCAGACGTAAAGGCTGGTAGAGCTGTTTTCCCATCTGGGGTCTGGACGGCCACAATTGCCAGTTCCGCACTCTTCTCCACAAGAAGGCCGTTCGGTCCAACTTCTGCCTCACCTAAGTTCGCGACCAGCGGGATGAGTAACCTTTGGTCTCGCAAGGCATTCACAAAAGCGACTAAGTCAACTTTTTCAGCCTCCAATAGCTCGGCAAGTGGCTTCGGGCAGGTCCCGTCGTCCCCCGACCACGGGTTTGTTTCAAAGCTTCGCCCCTCCCAGGGCACACCTGCTGAATCGTGGTATTTGTCTGAAGACATCAACCGTTCGCAATCTTCAGGGCTTGCTCAAGCGTGAAGCGACCGGCATATAGCGACTTGCCCAAAATTGCCCCCTCGAGACCCATTGGGACAAGTTCGGTCAGATTGCTGATGTCCTGCAGGGAGGAGATGCCTCCGGATGCCACCACAGGTTTCTTGGTGTGCTGCATTACCTGCTTTAGTAACTCAAGATTGGGTCCACGAAGCGTGCCGTCTTTCGTCACATCCGTCACCACGTACCTGGCACAACCTGCATCCTCCAAGCGCTGAAGCACTTCGAATAGGTCTCCACCCTCTTGCGTCCACCCGCGGGCTGCAAGCGTGGTGCCTCTAACATCCAGCCCAACCGCAATCTGACCACCAAATCTTGAGATGACCGATGCTGTCCATTCGGGATTCTCAAGGGCTGCGGTCCCCAGGTTTACTCTGGTGGCGCCAAGTTCAAGAGCTGCCTCGAGAGATGCGTCGTCTCTAATTCCACCCGATAGCTCAATCTTGGTCTCGCCTGCAGCTGCTACCACTTCTGCGATTACTGCTCGGTTCTCGCCCCTCCCGAATGCTGCGTCTAGGTCAACAAGGTGAATCCACTCTGCACCAGCCCTAATCCAATCTTGGGCAGCATCAAGCGGGTGACCGAAGTCCTCTTCACTTCCAGCCTCACCCTGAGTGAGCCGAACGGCTTTCCCCGATGCAACATCAACTGCCGGTAACAGTTCTAGCTTCACAATCACTCCTAAAGGCTCGAAATCCAGTTTTCCAATAGCTTCAAGCCAGGCTTGCCTGACTTTTCTGGGTGAAATTGCGTTGCAACCAGCGGACCATTTTCGACGGCCGCCAGAAACCGATCACCGTGTTGAGACCAACTGAGTGTTGGCGCTATAAATGGCCTCTCGACCTGCAACTCCCAGCGCTTTACACCATATGAGTGAACAAAGTAAAAGTGCTCATCTTCAATTCCCTTGAAGAGTTTGGAGTCTTCACCAACCTCAATCTTTGACCAGCCAATATTGGGAAGCGTGGGGGCATTTAGCTGCTCTACAACCCCCGGCCATTGATTGAGACCTTGCGCCTCTGCTCCATGCTCCAAACCACTCTGGAAGAGCACCTGCATACCAACGCAAATGCCCATTACCGGCCTTCCGGCCGCCAGCCGCTGATCAATCAATGACTCAGCTCCAACATTGCGAAGTTTTGACATGACAGCTGAGAATGCGCCAACCCCTGGGACAAGCAATCCGGAAGATTCCATAGCCTTGGTTCGGTCGCTTGTTAGCTCAACCACCGCTCCAGCTCGCTCTAGAGCGCGGCAGGCGGAGTGGACATTACCGCTTCCGTAATCTAAAACGACAACGCTTTTGGTCAAAGAGCGCCCTTTGTGGAGGGAATTCCCGAGACCCTTGCGTCAGGCTCTACCGCCTTGCGGAGTGCTCGAGCAAACGCCTTGAACTGCGCCTCCGCAATGTGGTGGGGGTCGCGACCCGAAATCACAGTCACGTGAGCAGTTAATCCGGCATTGAAGCAGATCGCCTCAAAAACGTGACGCACCATGGAACCAGTGAAGTGACCACCAATCAGGTGAAACTCAAAACCTGCTGGCTCTCCAGTGTGGACGAGGAATGGTCGGCCGGAGATGTCAATAACCGCTCTAGCTAAAGCTTCATCCAGTGGAACTGTTGCATCTCCGTAACGGCCGATGCCTGCCTTATCGCCAAGGGCCTGCTTCAGAGCCTGCCCTAGAACAATCGCCGTGTCTTCAACTGTGTGGTGAATATCGATGTCGACATCGCCAGTGGCTTTCACTCGCAAATCAATAAGTGAGTGCTTGGACAGCGCAGTTAGCATGTGGTTGAAAAAGGGAACTCCGGTTTCAATCTCGCTATACCCAGTTCCATCCAATTCAAGCTCAAGCTCAATCGACGACTCACTGGTTTTGCGGGTGACTTTTGCGGTTCGCATGGCCCCTCCTTCAAGAACTCCTCAGTTTACTCAAGCACAAGCGCCAATTCAGCCAGCAATTTGGTTGTCTCGGTCTCAGTGCCCGCAGTAATCCTCAGGGAGTTAGGGATGCCAACATTGCGAATGATCACTCCCCGATCAAGTAGTTTCTGAAAAACTGACTCGGGATCCGAGAAGCCGGAAACCAAAATGAAATTTGCATCTGAGCGATGAGGCGTGAGTCCAAAATCTCGAGTCGCCACGATAATCCGATCGCGTTGAACCTTAATCCGCTCTACGTTCTGAAGCATCAAAGGGGCAAACTCAAGAGCTGCGCTCGCAGCCGCCTGGGTTAGAGCGGATAGGTGATATGGCAAGCGAACGATACGAAGCGCATCCACGATAGCCGCATCGGCAGCTAGGTATCCCACCCTCGCCCCGGCAAATGCGAATGCTTTACTCATGGTGCGGGACACAATCAAGCGCTCTCGGCCTGGAAGTAAAGAAGTGGCTGATTCCTGATCGGAAAACTCGGCATAGGCCTCATCCACCACAAGAATTCCGGAGAAGCTCTCGTAGGCTGCCCTGATCACATCGAGACCTATTGGGGTCCCCGTTGGGTTGTTTGGATTGCAGAGCAAGACAATCCCAGGATTCAGACTTCGAATCTGCTCCGAGACATAGTCTGGGGAAAGCTCAAAATCAGCTTGTCGAGGAACTTGGCTATACGGCGTCAAGGAGATTCGAGCGATGTTCGGATACATGGAGTAGGTCGGGCCAAAGCTCATGGCAGAGCTGTCGGGCCCTCCAAACGCCTGAAAAATCTGCATCAGGATTTCATTCGACCCATTCGCGGCCCAGATCTGACTTGGACTTAGCGATGACCCTAAAAATGCTGCAAGTTGGCCCCTAAGGGAGAGAAACTCTCTGTCTGGGTAGCGATTCAAGCGAATTACTTCTGCCGCCAGCTTCTCGACGATTTTGATGGCTACCGGCTCTGGTATGCCGTGCGTGTTTTCATTGACATTCAACTGGATGGGCACTTCAAGTTGAGGAGCCCCGTATGGCAATTCACCTCGAAGGTCTATCCGCAGTGGGAGATCATCCAGAGAAGTCATCCCTAAAGATTACCCGTGGCCTGCTAGGGAAGGGCAATTCTTTGACCAGGCTCGAGGTCAACCGAAGAGAGAGCGTTTATTGCGACTACCTCAGCGATCCAGTCGCGAGGATCTTGATTAGGCGCGAAAGTGGTGGCCAGCTGCCAGAGCGTATCTCCAGAGCTAACGGTAATGAACTCGAGGTCCCCCGGGGACTGGCTTGTAGCCTGCGAGCCAGAAATTCCAGCGATGCTTAGTGAGACCGCAAGGGCCATGATGGTAACCGCCCGAAAGAGCTTGCGTGGGTTCTGCAGACGGTATGTGATTTGAGTCGCCATGTTCTACTTCACCTCTCTGTTCGAAACTCTTTTTCGAACATTTGTTCTAAGTATAGAAACTACCGACAGAATATCAAGAGTTTTTTTGGGATTCTTCGAAAATGTGTTTGGTTTATTTCCCATAAGCGAATACTCTTTCGACATAAGAAGTAAAGCTTCACCCACCGACATTTTCGAAAGGCCCTGACATGGACTACGAAGACCTCACTGCCGTGCAGCAGAAAATCCTTGATGTCATTAGGGAGTCAATGAGCTCGCGAAACTACGCTCCATCCATGCGTGAGATTGGGGAATCAGTAGGTCTTTCTTCAACGGCCAGCGTTTCCCATCAGCTAAACAAGCTAGAGCTTCTCGGATTCATTTCACGCGATCCACGCAGACCAAGGACCATCGACTTGCTCGGGGTTGAGTATGAATCGGAAATGGTCAAGGCTGACGCTGCAATGGTCCCCCTGGTCGGACGAATTGCCGCTGGAGGCCCAATCACCGCCGAACAGAATGTTGAGGACGTGTTTGCCCTTCCTCGTCAGAAGGTGGGGCAAGGAGATCTAATTCTCCTCAAGGTTGTGGGAGAGTCAATGATTGACGCCGCAATTAGCGACCGTGACTGGGTCGTCGTTCGCCAGCAACAAAACGCTGAGAATGGCGACATCGTTGCTGCCCTGTTGGATGACGAAGCGACAGTGAAAACATTCAAGCAGCGTGACGGCCACACTTGGCTTCTACCGAGAAACTCCGCTTTTGAGCCGATCCTTGGCGATCATGCCGTCATCCTTGGAAAAGTTGTGGCGGTCCTCAGGGCTGTTTAGCGGCTGTCAACTCTGCTAGTAAATCCCCGCGAACCATAGCGCGCAATTTGGTTCCGGACTCAACGTATTCAACTTCGAGCACTTTTCCTGCTATGTGGGCGCGAGAGACCAAATCCCCCCTGTCATACGGAATGATTCCAAAAAACTCAACATCCGGTCTCGGTAGGCGAGCGGCAATCTCAGACTCGAGGTCCTCGATCCCTTCGCCAGTGCGCGCGGAAACCAAAAGTGCTCCTTGCACCAGGCCGCGGAGCCTGACCCGCTCATCATCATCAACAAGGTCAACCTTGTTGAACACCACAAGCTCCTCTATTGCTGACCCACCGACTTCAGCGATGACTTCCCGAACTGTTCGAATCTGACCCATAGGGTCAGGGTCGCTCGCATCAACAACATGAACAATCAGGTCAGCTGACCCAATTTCCTCGAGCGTAGAGCGGAATGCCTCCACAAGTTGGTGAGGCAACGATCTGACAAACCCGACAGTATCGGCGATTGTGTACTCCCGGCCATCTGGGGTTTCGTGCTTGCGAACGGTGGGATCCAGGGTTGCAAACAGGGCATTCTCGACAAGAACTCCTGCCCTTGTAATGCGGTTAAGCAGTGATGATTTGCCGGCATTTGTGTATCCAGCTATGGCCACCTGAGGAATTTGTGACTTACTGCGGGCTGAGCGCTTAGTGTCTCTCGCGCTCTTCATGGCGGCAATCTCCCTGCGAAGCTTGGCCATGCGTGTATTGATGCGTCGTCGATCCAGCTCAATCTTGGTCTCTCCCGGACCCCTTGAACCAATGCCAACTCCGCCAGCGGCTTGTCCACCGGCTTGACGCGACATCGATTCACCCCAACCGCGTAAGCGAGGCAGGAGGTATTCCATCTGTGCAAGCTCAACTTGGGCCTTACCTTCTCGGCTCTTGGCATGCTGAGCAAAGATGTCCAAGATAATTGCGGTTCGATCTACGACTTTGACCTGAACAATGTCCTCAAGATTTCTTCTCTGCGATGGGGCCAACTCGGCATTAGCAATGACGGTATCCGCACCAAGTGCGGCAACTAACTCCTTAAGCTCTCCGGCTTTGCCCTTTCCAAAGTAGCTAGCAGGGTCGGGCAAACTTCTTCGCTGAAGCATGCCATCAAGAACTTGAGCCCCAGCCGTCTCAGCAAGGGCGGCTAACTCGCGAAGCGAGTTCTCTGCATCAGTAAGGGTGCCACTCCCCCAAATGCCAATCAGAACAACCTTTTCGAGTCGGAGCTGACGATATTCAACGTCGGTGATGTCTTGGAGTTCTGTGCTCAGTCCCGCAACGCGCCGTAAGGAGCTACGCTCCTCAAGGTCTAATTGGTCACCGTCGAATTCGTTCTGCGGAGCAGACTGTCCCCTTCTGAGGATGCGATCGAGGGTTGATTCGTTTTCCATAGCTCTATAACCCTAGGGCTGTATTAGGTTTGGGGTATGCCCCAGCAGCACTATTTCAGCGAGAATCCGGAAGCTCAAGCGAAAACAACTACGGTGACTTTTGAGCTTGAAGACAGAGTCTTTCAACTCACTGCCGCGTCTGGGACCTTTAGCTCAACCAGGCTTGACCCGGGCACGAAGGTGCTTCTTCAGCAGAGCAAATTCTTCCCTGATTCTGGAACCGTTTTAGACATCGGATGTGGCTGGGGCCCAATAGGCCTCTCAATAGCAAGCCTGAGGCCAGAGACTGTGGTCTATGGACTGGATATAAACTCTCGCAGTCTCGATTTGGCAGCCTTGAATGGCAAACACCTTGGACTAGAGAATTTTGAAGCTGTGCGAGCCGAGCAAATACCTGCCGAGCTACTGTTCGATGCAATCTGGTCCAACCCTCCAATTCGAGTCGGCAAGTCGGTGCTGCACAACCTTCTGGAGACTTGGCTACCCAGACTGAAACCTGGAGCTTCAGCGATGTTGGTGGTTCAAAAGCAACTGGGTGCTGAGTCTTTGCAAAAGTGGATTTCCCAAACTTTCAAGGACTATTCCGTCGACAAACACTCAATCGACAAGGGTTACCGGGTTATTCGAGTAACTAGGCCAGCCAAGTCCCAGTAAAGGTGAGCTCGGCTGGGCCACTAATTCCTGCGTGTTCGCCCTCTTCCGTCTGGAAGATTCGCACGCCCACTTCTCCTCCTTGGACCCTTACCCTCCAAGCGTTCTGGGTGTTGCCTGCGTAGTCTCGAATCGCAATTGCAGCGGCAGCGATTCCAGTGCCGCAACTCAGTGTTTCGCCAACCCCTCGCTCAAATACCCTCATTGTGATGCCGGCAACACCCTCTTTGATCAAGGGGTCATCTAACACTACGAATTCGATGTTGGCGCCTTCCACAGGCGCCGGGTCGAGTATGGGAGCCTTAGTTAGATCCAAGGCTTCCAGCTCTTCATGATCAGCCAGCGCCACCACAACATGCGGATTTCCAATGTTGATGCTCAGTCCAGGCCTTGCAACTCTCAAGCCCGCGGCTCGAACCAAAACTTCGTCACTGAGTACCTTCCAGCGACCCAAATCAACCGCAAAACCAGTCGCAGTTTTAGTTATGTCCTTTATGCCAGCCCTTGTGGCAATTGGCAAAGTGCTGCCATCTATCAGCTCCGCAAGTTGGTTCTCGAGTAGGTAGCGCGCGAACACTCTTGCGCCATTGCCACACATCTCACCTTTCGAGCCGTCAGCGTTGCGGTAATCCATGAACCACGTGGCGTTTGGCTCTTCTTGCAGCAGATGTGCTACCTCAAGAGAGTTCTTGGTCTCGACGACAAAGATGACCCCATCAGCACCTATGCCGAAATTCCTGTCGCAAAGCTCTGCAATCTGCAACTCCGAGAGGTCTAGCTCTCCAGAGCGGTCAACGATAAGAACAAAGTCGTGTCCAGTGCCCTGGCCTTTTGAAAAATCAAACTTCATCGCTAAATCCTAATTCGCGCGATCGCCTGCGGTAGCAAATCTTTTTCTGCATCCAGCCAAAGAATTCGCTTATCCCTTCTGAACCAAGACATCTGCCTTCGCGCATAGCGATTAGTTAGTTGGATGGTCTCTTCTATAGCCTCAGCCTGCGTCGAGGTTCCATCCAATTGCTTGAAGGCCTGGGCGTAACCGATAGCTTTCACGGCTGTTCGAGAAAGCTGGAATTCAGACCGCAAGAATCGGGCCTCTTCTACCAGACCTGACGACCACATTTCATGCACGCGATAGGCAATTCTCTCCTTGAGGACAGCTCGATCAATTGCGATGCCCAAAGTAGTTGTGGGTCGAGAATAGGTTGGCTCAGGAAGGGAGTTTGCATACTTTTCTCCAGTTATCTCAATCACCTCTAGAGCTCGAATTACCCTCCGCACATTCTGGGCAGGGATTGTTGCAGCAGTATCCGCGTCTAGCTTGGAGAGACGGTCAAACAGCAGCCCAGGACCCATATCCTCAGCCTCCCGCTCTAACCTTGCGCGCACTTCGGGGTTAGTAGGGGCGAAGTCCAATTCATCCAAGGCAGCAGATATGTAGAACATGCTTCCACCCACCAGCAATGGGGTCGCGCCCCTCTGCTGGATGTCATCGAATGCAGAACGGGCGAGCGATTGATATTCAACCGCTGTCATTTCTTCAGCGGGAGAGATGACGTCAAGTAGATGGTGAGGAATTCCAGCGCGGTCTTCTAGAGAGATCTTTGCTGTTCCTATGTCCATACGCGAATACAGCTGCATCGCGTCGCCGTTTACGACCTCGGTTGTTGAACCTTGTGAAGCTAGGTGTTTGGCTAACTCGAGTCCAAGCGATGTTTTCCCCGATGCAGTGGGGCCGACCAGCGCGATAACTCTAGAGTTCACGGGTTCGGACCGAAATCCCGAGTGTCACCTTGCCGGAACCCGGAACGGGGGCCCCGCAACTCTCGGCCTGCCGTCGATCGTAGGCGTCGCCACCTCGAGTCCGACGGAGTTGATACGTGGCCCCAGGCAGGTCATCTGCCACCAGGTGATACGGTGCTGCGTGAGAAATCGTCACAGTTACCACATCTCCTGGCCGAGGCGCAGGTTCATCCTCAGGAACCTCAAAGTGAACGAGTCGATTGTCTCTTGATCTCCCGGACATGCGTTTCGTGGCGCTGTCCTTCCTGCCTTCACCGGTTGCGACCAGAACCTCGACATCCTTACCGACTTGAGCCTGATTCTCTTCCCATGCAATCTGGTTCACCAGGGCCAGGAGGCGCTCATAACGTTCTTGAACAACCTCTTTGGGCAGCTGATTCTCCATCTCTGCGGCAGGAGTACCTGGGCGCTTGGAGTACTGGAAAGTGAATGCGGCGCTGAATCGTGCCTTGCGCACCACATCCATAGTGGCTAGAAAATCTTCCTCGGTCTCACCGGGAAAACCAACGATTATGTCGGTCGTGATTGCTGCATCGGGAATTGCGGTTCGCACTCTATCCAGAATGCCAAGGTACTTCTCCGCCCGGTAGCTTCTTCGCATATCCTTTAGAACTTTGTCAGAGCCGGACTGGAGTGGCATGTGCAGCTGGGGCATCACATTAGGCGTCTCAGCCATTGCAAGAATGACATCATCGGTGAAGGCCGCAGGGTGCGGCGAGGTGAATCTGACTCGCTCGAGCCCTACGATCTTGCCGCAGGCGCGAAGGAGTTTTCCGAATGCGCCCTTGTCTCCAAACT
>CAYTOH010000024.1:3253-10242 GCA_964439375.1 uncultured Aquiluna sp. | reverse complement strand
CTCACCGAGACTGAGCATGACCAGGCCTCTTTCGAAAAGTATGTTTACGGGTCGGCGGAAGTGTTTGGACTGAAGTGCCTAGCCGCCTTTGTTCAGGGCCAGAGCTACACCCAGGAACAAAAGAAGCAGCTTGTGTTGGGCGCGAGAGCACTTGGTAGTGCGTTCCAGAAAGTCAACTTCCTCCGCGATCTGCAGGCTGATTTCAAGCGACTTGGCCGCTCCTACTTTCCTGGTGTAAATGTTCAAAGCTTTGATGAGGCAACTAAGCAAAGGCTTGTCGCTGACATTGAAAAAGACCTTGAGGTGAGTGCCGCTTCGCTGCCGCTTCTCCCACGATCAGCCCGGGTTGCGGTAACAGCTGCGCAGCTATTGTTCGCAGAACTAAATCGCAAGATCGGAAACACTTCTGCCCAAGATTTGATTAACACCCGTATTAGCGTTCCAAACCTGAGCAAGTTGGTTTTGGTTTTACGCGCTTACCTAGGAGCTAAACCATGACCCAAAAGACCGCTGTAGTGATTGGTGGCGGCATCGCAGGTCTCTCCTCTGCTGCACTGCTAGCCAAGGCCGGCATGAAGGTCACCCTCTACGAATCTCGAGATGCCCTTGGCGGCCGTGCCTACCTCTGGGAAAAAGATGGTTTCCGCTTTGACATGGGCCCTAGCTGGTATCTAATGCCCGATGCCTTTGAACAGTTCTTCAAACTGATGGGAACCTCCGCTCAAAAAGAGCTTGAGCTAGTTCGCCTCTCCCCCGCCTATCAAACCCGAAATGAGGGTGAGGGCGACAAGCTCATAATGAGCGAAAAGCTTGACGAGATCATGGCGATGTTCGATTCAATCGAACCTGGTTCATCAGAAGCACTGAAGAGATACCTTGCGAGCGCCGAGAGTGCATACGAGCTCTCCATCAAGCACTTCCTCTACACGAACTTCCAGGACCCAAGATCGTTTTTCCACCCAGAGGTTCTAAAGCGTTTGGGTGAATTCCTAAAGCTTCTTGTCACACCGCTTTGGACCTTCTCGGGCAAGTTCGTGAAAGACGAGCGACTGAAGAAAATGCTCAACTTCCCGGCTGTATTCCTGGGCGCAAGCCCCTACGACACCCCAAGCATGTATCACCTGATGACCCACGTTGATATGAATCAGGGCGTCTTCTATCCGCAGGGCGGCTTCTACACCTTGATTGAGGCAATCGCGAGATTGGCAAAATCCCACGGTGTCCAGATTCACACCTCATCCCCTGTGAAGCAGATTTTGGTTGAAAACGGCAAGGCCGTTGGTGTCACTGTTGGCGAGTCGGAGATTCGCGCCGATGTTGTGGTTGCGAGCGCCGATTTGCACCACGTTGAGACCAAGCTCCTCAAGCCAGAGCACCAGAGCTACCCTCAGAGCTTTTGGGACAAGAAGGTTCCCGGTCCTTCAGCTCTAATGATTTATCTCGGCATCAAGGGAAAGATCGACGAGCTAGATCACCACACCCTTTTGTATACCAAGGACTGGGCAAAGAACTTTGCCGAGGTATTCCACAAAGCCGATGGCAAGCGCAAGGTTCCAACCCCTGCTTCGCTTTACATCTGCGCTGCTTCCAAGACTGACCCGAGTGTTGCCCCAGAAGGCTACGAGAACATCTTTGTCTTAGTTCCAATTGCCGCTGACCCATCGATTGGTAAGGGTGGCATCAACGGTTCTGGTGACCCAGGCTTCGAGGCGGAGGCCGACAAGGTAATTGACCAGATTGCCCAGTGGTGCAACATCCCAGATCTAAAGGAGCGCATTGTGCTGCGCAGAACCATGGGTCCGGCTGATTTCCAAAATGAACTCAACGCCTGGAGCGGGACTGCCCTTGGCATGGCCCACACCCTCACACAGAGTGCGTTCTTCAGGCCAAGCAATAAGTCCAAGAAGGTCAAGAACCTGCTCTACACCGGCCACAACACCATCCCAGGTATCGGTTTGCCGATGTGTCTAATCGGAGCCGAGCTTGTGTATAAGCACCTCACCAACGACAAGAGTTCTGGCCCTATCCAGCATGAGCTAAAGCCTCTGCAGAACTGGAAGGGCTTGCGTTGATCGAAGCGATCATCCCTTACCTCTACCTAATCGCCCTTCTGGTCTCGATTACTGGAATAGCGCTGCTGGACCACAGACACAAACTGGCATTCTGGGTAGACGCAAAGGCCTCGGCGCTCGCGATAACAGTGGGCGTGGCCGTATTTTTGGTTTGGGACTTGGTGGGAATTGCCCTGGGCATCTTCTTTAGGGGTAACGCCCCTCACCTCAGTGGTCTGCTGCTTGCCCCAGAACTGCCCCTTGAGGAGCTTTTCTTTTTGATTCTGCTTTGCTACAACACCTTGATTGCCTATAGGTGGGCCAAGAAATGACCTACCCCGAGCTAACCCTGATTGTGTTGAGCATCTTTGCCGTCTACACCCTGGTGATGCGCAAGTATCTGGCCCTAAAGCCCTTGCTGATTGCTGGTCTAGTCATGGTCACCCTCACCTTGGTTTTTGACAACGTGATCATCGGCACCGGGATTGTCGCCTACGACCAGAGCCTTCTCTCGGGCATCATGCTGGGCTACGCACCGATTGAGGACTTCGCATACACCCTGGTTGCCCTGGTACTAATCCCATCGCTGTTCGAGGTCTTCAGGAAAAAGTAATGGTCCTGAAAAAGCTGTTTGTTTCATCTAGGCCAATTTCTTGGATTAACACAGCCTTCCCATTCGCAGTCGCCTACTACCTAAGCACTGGCACAGTCGACCTGAATCTGATTGTCGGGAGCTTGTTCTTTCTGATCCCCTACAACCTTCTGATGTATGGGGTGAACGATGTTTTTGACTACGAGTCAGATCTTCGAAATCCGAGAAAAGGCGGAATCGAAGGGGCATTGCTGGACCCGAAGTATCACCGGGCAACCCTGCTAGCAGCCTTCACGCTCGCATTACCTTTTGTTCTTTACCTGCTTTTTGTCGGCTCCTTTGAGAGCTCGGCTTGGTTGTTGCTGGTTTTGTTCTCGGTGATCGCATACAGCATCAAAGGCTTGAGGTTCAAAGAGATTCCGTTTTTGGATTCGATTACCTCCGCCATGCACTTTGTTGGCCCCATGTGGTTCGGGCTATCGCTCGCTGGGGCAGAAATAAACCAGACCATTTTGCTAATCAGCGCAAGCTTTTTTCTCTGGGGTATGGCCTCTCACGCCTTTGGGGCAGTGCAGGATGTCAAAGCCGATAAGGAAGCTGGGATTGGCTCAATCGCGACCGTTATTGGAGCTCGGGCAACAGTCCAGCTGGCTATGGTGATGTATTTGTTGGCTGGGGTAATCGCCCTGTTTATTGGTGATCGCTACAGCCAGGCGGCCATCGCTGCTATTCCATACCTGATTGTTGTTGGTAGGGAGCTGAACATCACCGATGAGAATTGCGAGAGGGCAAACCGAGGCTGGAAGTGGTTTATCTATCTCAACTTCTTCGCAGGGGCAATTGTTAGCGCCCTGATTATCGGGCCACAACCCAGCTAATCAAATACCTTCTGGAAAACCTCGGTGCACAGTGTTTGCATGACAGCGCTCTGGTTGGTTTTCTAGATCGAAAGTGCTCGTGACCGGAAGGGCATAAGCCCTTCCACTTCGCAGATTCTCTTGCAAGGTCTGAGCCGTCTATGCGCTCGTGTCGATAGCCAAGCTCTGTTGCTTTCTGTTTCCAGATTTTGCCGTGGCCGGCGGCTTGGCCAGCAAGTGCGTGGGCTATCTCGTGCAGCAACACCTGATGGATTAGGTCCATGTCCCCGGAGGCCACCAGGTGCTTTGAGATGGTGATTCGGCGATTTTTGTAATCGCAGAGACCGGCTCTGCGGATGGCTCTGTCAAAACCAAATGAGTAGTTCGCTATGCCGTGCCGCTGAAACAATTCGTTGGCTAAAGCTGTAACTTTCTCATTCACGCTGCAAAGACTATGGGTTTGCGGGTATCTTTTTGAGAAATGACAAAGCGTTCAAAGCCTTGGGGCTACAACCAGACTCCTGCAAGTTCCACCGAGCGGGAGCTTCACCCTGACACGATTGCGGTCCGGGGTGCATTGCAGCGCACTGGTTTTCAAGAGACTTCTGAAGCTCTGTTTCTGAACTCCGGCTTCACCTATGACTCGGCTGAGCAGGCTGAAGCCAGCTTCATGGAGACTGAAGAACACTACCTATACTCGCGATTTGGTAACCCAACGGTAGCCATGTTTGAAGAGCGCCTTGCTCTGATTGAGGGTGCTGAAGCCGCTCATGCCACAGGCAGCGGCATGAGTGCGATGTTCGCATCAGTAGCCTGCCTGGTCTCAGCTGGGGACCGAGTTGTCGCATCTGGCGCAATGTTCTCTTCTTGCTACGTCGTGCTTACCGAAATCTTGCCCAAGTGGGGAGTCAACGTTGAAGTCGTCTCCGAGAACACCCCCGAGGCATGGGAGAAGGCGCTTTCTGTCAAGGCCAAAGCAGTGTTCATCGAAACACCCTCCAATCCACTGATGGAGATCGTCGATATTGCAATGGTTGCCGAGCTTTCACACAAAGCTGGCGCACTTTTGATTGTCGACAACGTGATGGCATCACCGGTTTTGCAAAAGCCATTGGAGCTTGGGGCCGATGTGATCATGTATTCGGCAACTAAGCACATCGACGGCCAGGGCCGAGTTCTTGGCGGTGCTGTGCTCGGCACCAAGGATTACATCGACACTCAGCTCAAGCCCTTCACCCGTCACACTGGGCCGTCAATGAGTCCCTTCAACGCTTGGGTGCTACTCAAGAGCCTTGAGACCATGAGCATGCGAGTCAACAAGATGGCAGACAGTGCTTTTGAGGTAGCACAGGCTCTGGAAGGCCAGCCCGGAATTACGTCAGTTCACCACCCATTCCTAGATTCTCACCCCAGCTCAGCACTTGCGAAACGCCAGATGCTGAAGGGCGGCACAACCCTCGCGCTTGAAGTTGCGAACAAGGACGCTGCGTTCAAGCTCATGAATGCTCTTCAGGTAATCGACATCTCGAACAACTTGGGTGACTCGAGATCTTTGATTACACACCCAGCTTCTTCAACTCACCGCAGGCTTGATGCTGTGACTCAAGCCAAAATGGGCATCACAGCGGGAACGATGAGACTTTCAGTTGGGCTAGAAGACTCGCGAGACCTAATTCAAGATCTGCTGCTAGCCCTCAAGGCCTAGCTTCATTCGCCTGACTGCCTCGACAATTCTGGCTTTCGAGGTGCCGAAATTGAACCTGACGAACTCGGTGTACTTGAGCTCCGGAGCATGTTCCTCGCCTGCCACAACCGCGACCTTGCCGTCTTTCAAAATCTTTTGTGCAGGGCGCTCAACTCCATAGGCCCCTAGGTCAATCCACGCTAAGTAGGTGGCTTCGATATTGTTCAGCACAGCCTTCGGAAGCTCTCGAGCCAACTCTTCGCGCAATGTTGCAAGGTTCTCTTGAAGCCGCTTCTTGGTGTCATCCATCCAGTAGCCACACTCGCGGTATGCCGTCGCCATAGCAAATGCGCCCAACAGCGAACTGCGCCAATGCATTGCATCCGGCAGGCCGTTTAGCTTTTGATTCACCTCGTCAGACAGAGTCAGGAACAAGGCCGCCTTCAAACCAGCTGTGTTCCAAGACTTTGAGTTTGAGGTGATCAAGATTCCGTTTTTCTCGCTGCCCGGAACCGAGAGATAGGGGGTGAACTTCTCGTAGGAAAGCGGAGCGTGAATCTCATCGGCAATGACAATGACCCCGTATTTATTGGCAAGGTCCGAGATCGCCTGTAGCTCAGCTTTGGTGTGGACTCTGCCTACCGGGTTCTGCGGGGAGCAGAGCATGTAAACCTTTACCCCAGTTGCCATGGCCTTCTCTATCCCAGCAAGGTCTAGCTTCCAGGTGTTGTCTTCACGGACCAGTGGAACATCGTGCGGGACTGCTCCAACCTCTCTGACCCAAGCGTGAAAGTTTGTATAGACCGGGGAGTTCAGCAGGACACGATCCCCAGGCTTTGTCAAAACTCGCATTATTTCAGTGGCTGCAACCCCAACATCTGTTGCAAATCGCATGCGGCTCGGATCAAATTCCCAACCCCAAGTTTGTTTGGCATAGTGCTGGAATGCGGGGGCTAACTCTGGGAAAGGTCCTAGATACCCAAGGTCTGAGTTGGCAACCAAATCAGTGAGAGTTTTTCTTATCTCTGGCGCTACCTCAAAGTCCATCTCTGCTACGTGCATTGGGAGGATTTCTTCTGGGAATCTGCGCCATTTCGAGCTAGAACGGCGTGCAAAGTTGTCGAGACGATCTTCATCGAGCATGACTGAATTATCCTCCTGGTCTTGCCAGATTTAGCTGAAGTCAGCGAAAAGTAACAGGATTGCAATCGTGAACATAACGACCGCAATGAAGCTGTCCAAAATCCGCCAAAACTTCGGGCTGGAAACAAACCTGGAGAGAAACTTGGCAAAGTAGCCAAGCGAAAAGAACCAAGCAAAGCTTGCGGTTGCAGCACCCAGCCCAAAAATCCATCGGTCATCAGAAAACTGGTTTGCCACGCCTCCCAGCAGAATCACGGTGTCAAGGTAAACATGCGGGTTCAAATAAGTGAGGGCTGCAATAGTTGCCAGCGCTCCCGCAAGCGTCCCTTTGCCATCTTTGGCAGCCTCAAGCGCAGCTGGCCTAAATGCTCGGCGCAAGGCGCCAATACCAAACCAAGTCAGATACGCAGCACCTGCGTAGCGAATCACCTCGAGTGCGATTGGAAAGCCTTGAATAATGGCACCCAGCCCAGCGATGCCAACCAGAATCAGAAAGGCATCGCTCAGTGCCGCGAACAAAACAATCGGAAAAACAAACTCTCGCCTGAGCCCCTGCCGCAGCACGAAGGCATTCTGGGCTCCGATGGCAATGATTAGGCCCAGTCCCGTGGCAAAGCCAGTTAATACGGCAATCATGCTTTACTCCAACCCATGGCTTTAGC
>CAYTOH010000024.1:0-3153 GCA_964439375.1 uncultured Aquiluna sp. | reverse complement strand
ACAAATCCAACAAACATCACTGGAGCCAAACCAAATGCCCAGTCCGTGATTTTCGGGTTTACTGCTTCGAGGGCAGTGAATGACTGCTCTGAAACAAGGGGCAAGACAACCGGTGTAAATCCAGCTGCCAGTGAATACCAAACCTTAGGGAAATCCCCATTTCCCATTCTCTTGTCGAGCTCCGCAATAAAAGAAGCATCCCCGATGCCAAAGTGGATGGCGCTCATTAGAACCACGAGTTGAAAACCAAGCAGGTTTGCGCTGAGTATGAACCAAATCACAAGGCCGGTAACGGCCAGGTAGCCGGTGAGGAAAAGTGCCATTCTCAGGGGCTGAAACTTGGGCACGGTAACGATGTGGTCGACCGCTCCGTGGGGAATGCCAACAGTAAGGGCAATCAAGGCTAAAACTATCTGCCAGCCAATCTCCTCGGGAAAGTAAAAACTCAGCGGAACTGAAATAAATAATCCCAAAACGATGCTGTATCTGGAGACGGTTCGAAGTTGAGCCAGTAGCTTTTTCTCAGAGGTCAGCACGTTGCTGAGTTTATCGCCAGGGAGCAAAGATGTTCGGTGAGTGGTCCTACATGGCCATGCTGGCCTTTGTTCTTCTAGCCTCCGGGTGGCTAGAGTTTGCCTTCAAAATCAGGGTCTATCGAAACCCAAAGCGGCTTGTCACAACAGTGGCTCTGGTCTCTCCCGCATTCATCATTTGGGATGCTTATGCGATTAGCCAAGGGCATTGGTTCTTTGACCGAAACCAGATTCTCGGCATCTACGGACCCCTAGGGATCCCGCTGGAGGAGTACCTGTTCTTCTTGATAATCCCAATCGCTTCGGTGCTTACTTTTGAGGGAGTTAATTCAGCCAAAGAGATGCTGGATCGGTGGCTTGCAAAGCGTCAGCGGGTGAACGCATGAGCTACACAATGCTCGCCTTCATCGGGGTAATTGTGGCGATAATCATCGAGAAGGCCATTGGGGCAAAGCTTTTCAAATCCCCCAACTTCTACCTCGCCTACTTCATCGTCATGTTCTTTCAGCTGGTCACCAACGGCTACCTCACCGGCATGGAGATTGTTACCTACAACGAAGGCCTGATTATGGGTGCTCGGGTGGCTAACGCTCCAGTGGAGGATCTGCTGTTTGGCTTCGCGCTTGTGACGCTATCGATGTCGGTCTGGTTCAAGCTTGGCCAGTTCGAGGAGAAGAAAAAGGGGAATAAAGCCTCTTTGCCAAGTGCTTAGAAAAGCATGACTTTATCTCCCAACGACATTGCACCAGACTTCACGCTGAAGAACCAGGATGACCAAGCAGTTTCGCTATCGAGCTTCAGGGGTCAGAAGGTAATTGTTTACTTCTACCCGGCCGCATCAACTCCTGGATGCACGACCCAGGCCTGTGAGCTGAGGGACAACATCAACTCACTCAAATCTGGTGGCTATGTGGTTTTGGGAATCTCCCCTGACAAGCCAGCAAAGCTTGCCAAGTTCAAAGAGAAGGAGGGTTTGAACTTCGACCTACTCTCTGATGAGGACAACGCAATCCAGCAGGCTTACGGTGCCTACGGCAAAAAGAGCATGTATGGCAAGGAGTACATGGGCACCATCCGCTCAACCTTCGTGGTTGACGAGGAGGGCAAAATCTCTCACTCCTTCTACAACGTCAAAGCCAAGGGCCACATCGACATGCTCAGGACTGAGCTCGGCTTCTAGCCCCTCAGTGGCAGTAGTACTCCTATTGCCATAAACACAGCCCCGAATACTCGATTGAAGTTCTTACCAACACGCTTCAGCCAGGGTTGGATTCTGTCAGCTGCCGAGGCGACGGCAATTTCATAGAAGAACTCGATCACCACAAAAGTCGCAGCCATAATCAAAAACTGCAGCAGCAGTGACTCACTTGGCTCAATGAACTGCGGCAGAAATGCCACAAAAAACAGTGTTCCCTTTGGGTTAGTCACAGCTGACAAAAACCCGGCCTGGAAAAGCTTCCCTGGCGCTGACTTACCATCTGACTGGCTCACGCCCAGTGGGGCAGAACGCCAAACCTGAATCCCGAGAAACACTAGGTATGCACCACCTAGCCATTTGAGCCAAAAGATGAGTTCGGCATTGGCAGCCAAGATTGCGCCGATCCCAAACATCGATAGGGCAATGATTAGTGCGAACCCAACCGAACCACCCAGGATCGTGGCAATGGTTCGCCTAGTTCCGTAAAGCGCACCGTGAGTCAGGGCAAGTAGTCCATTAGGACCAGGGGTCAAAGACAGCCCAGCCGCTGCTGCGGTATAGAGCAACCAGGTTGAGAGCTCCACTAGTAGCCCAGTTCCTTATCGACCACTCCGGTCAAGGGTTGATCATTTAGCCAAGCAGTCACATTCACCCTCAAGCGCTCTGAGAAAAGTCGCTGGACTATCTCCATGGTGTCGGCAGTGTGAGGGGTGACAATCAAGTCATCCCTGCCAAAAAGTGGATGGTTATCTGGCAGCGGTTCAGGGTAGGCAACATCAATACCAGCACCTGCTAGCTGCTTTGCATCCAAAGCGGTGAGCAGTGCATCTTGATCGATCACTTCTCCGCGAGCAACATTCACCAGGTAAGAATCTGACCTCATTAGCGAGAATCTCCTGGCATCAAATAGCTTCCGGGTTTGATCCGTCAGTGCGCATGCCAAAAACACAAACTTTGCCTTCGCAAGCTCACTGTCAAGCTGGTCAAAGCCGAAAACCGTCGCGACACCATGGCTCTCAAAAGGTTCTCCCGTTCTGAGCCTCACAACACTCACATGAGCCCTGAATGGGGACAGTAGTTTTGTGAGCTCTTGCGCAATGCCGCCTCCTCCAACAATCAAAACCTGCTCGTCATAAAGCGATGCGGCAAACTTCTTACCCCAGCTAGTTGCCTTCACGCGCTCTGGGATAACTCTGCTCAAAGCCATGGCCAACATCAGAGCATGTTCGGCAACTGGTTCTGAGTAGGAGCGCTTAGCGCTAGTAAAGATTTGTGGTCGCTGGATGATTTCACTGAAGGCATCAACTCCTGCGAAGGGCAACTGCACCCACTTCAATTGCGGGTTGTTGTTGAGCGTTTCGACCAGTAGATCGGGTCTTGAGTAATCGGTCCAAACCAGAGCTTCAACTTCTTGGCCCATCG
>CAYTOH010000023.1:0-10837 GCA_964439375.1 uncultured Aquiluna sp. | reverse complement strand
GAAGGCGAGGCTAAACATTCCAGAGAGCCAGACACCAGCTGCCCCAGCAAGAACGAGCATAAACAGCCCAATGACCTTGGAGGCAGTTCCCTCAACGGTCATTGGACCAGAGGTCATCTTGGAGAATTCTGAGTCGACCTGCTGCTGCTCGAGAGACTGCAGACCTGAGGTCAACGAGCGATTGAAAACTGGATTGTGGGAGATTGCCACGGCTTTCCTTTCAGGTGGAACTTTCCTGGATTCTAGTTCAGCTGTTTGGATATTTCCTGCACGTGCGCTGGGGAAATCTGATGACCACCCGGGTGGCGCAGCCAGCTAACCTCAGCTCCAAATGATTCAAGCTGAGCAACCCAGTTCGCTGTGACGGCAACGGGGGCATAGCCATCCAAGTCGCCATTGGCTATCCACACTTTCTTACCCGTCAGGTCTGGCTCCTCTGATATTTCGGCAAATGGCCTGGTTGATCCAAAAAGAACAGCCTCGGAAATTAGATCTGGACGTGAAACTAAGAGTGCTGCTGCCGTGTTTGCACCATTTGAAAAACCCGCCGCTGTGATTCTGGAGGTGTCAATACCGTATTCGCGACTCGCTGCTTCGACGAATAGCGCGAGTTCGGCAACTGCCTCACGCACGGAGTCCTCGTTGAAAGACCCATCAGGGTAGCGCTCGAAAAACCTGTTCATGCCAGCCTCCAAATACATTCCGCGTGGCGAGAGGATAGCCGCCTTTGGATCGAGGGCTTTACCCAAGCGAAGCAGGTCAAACTCATCACCCCCAGTTCCATGCAGTAAAAGCAGGGTTCTCTGTCCACCCGGTTGATAAACATGAGGTCGAGATAAATCGAAATTGTTCATGGTCAAACACTAATCCTTGGTAGCTCGCGCTCAATCTCCTCCCTGGAAGGCTCAAGCCATGGCGGAAGTTTGAGTTTCTTGCCAAGCTCTAGAAGAGGTTCATCGGTTGTGAAGCCGGGGTCATCGGTTGCTATCTCGAACAAAACACCTCCGGGCTCACGGAAATAGATGCTCTTGAAATACTGCCTATCCAGAATCTGAGTGACTTGAACACCGCGACCGAGCAACTCCTGCTGCCACAGCTCCATGGTCGCTAGGTCAGGAGCGCTAAAGGCAACGTGGTGAACTGTTCCCCCAGCTTGAAGACCGCGCTCTTGGACACCGCCCAGAACGTCAACCCTTGCACCGGATCCCCCTGGACCCATTTGAAAACTAGCGCTGTCAGATGACTCAAGTTCTAGCTCCATGTTCAAAAGGTTTGTGAGCAATCCTGCAGTGGGGTCAATTTGTCGCTCTGAAAGTGTCACGGCGTGAAGACCCCGGATTGCATGCTCCTGCGGGATCGCTGACACACCGTCCCAGCCAGACCTGTGGTCACCATCGGTTCCCACTAGTTCAAGCCTCATGCCATCGTTGTCGAAGACGGCGAGCACATCCTCTTGGCCCCTCCTGGAAATTCCTTCGGTCTGAACACCAAGCTGATTCAAGCGTGCCTGCCAAAAACCGAGCGACTCGGCCGGAACTGAGAAGCTAGTAGCAGTGGTCATGCCAGAGCCACTGCGCCCTCGAGATACGCCGGGCCACGGGAAGAACGTCAGAACCGATCCGGGCCTTCCCTGCTCATCACCGTAGTAAAGGTGCCAAATGTGCGGAGCATCAAAATTCACGGTTTGCTTCACAAGGCGCAACCCGAGAACGGTTGTGTAGAAATCGACATTTTTTTGGGGATCCGAAGCGATTGCGGTTACGTGGTGAATCCCGTGAGGATTGATAGACATTTTGCCCCTTTCAAATTAAGTAAAGGGGCCTTGACAAAAATTTATTCCTCAGCGAACGGAGGATTTCGGTGGACCTGAGGGGACTTGAACCCCTGACCCCCTGCATGCCATGCAGGTGCGCTACCAGCTGCGCCACAGGCCCGAAACTTGTGAAAGTCTACACTGTCAAGCAGCTATTGGCACAACTGGGCAGTCGCGCCAGAGACGCTCTAGTGAGTAGAACTCTCTTTCTTGCTCGTGCATGACATGCACCACAAGATCGCCAAAGTCCAATAGCACCCAGCGACCAAGAGAGTAGCCCTCACGGAACTTAGCCTTTAGCTTTACCTCCGAGAGCGCGTCTTCGATAGCTTCAGCAATAGCAGTAGCTTGGCGCTCGTTCTTTGCACTTACAATCAGAAAGACTTCGGCCAGAGCAAAAGGTTCAGTCACGTCAAGAGCGACCAGATCCTCACCGAGCTTGTCCAATGCGGCTTGAGCGGCAATTTGAACAAAGGCTTTGGTTTCGCTGGAAGCTGGCAATACTTACTCTCCTACTGCGTTGATGATCGCTATGGTTGCGATGATAGTCGCAACACCTAGGAGAACTCCTAGCGTTGCGTAAGCCCAGGATTGCCATGCGCCTTTTCGAAGCGCCTCATCCGGAACAACCCCGACAGTTACGCGCTGATTAATGACGTCAATGGCACTGACTGGCTCGACAAGGGATATGACCCCTGTAACTGCGTCTACGCGATCAGCCGCATCAACTGTCAGACCATCGAGAGCGCCTGTGAGGGAGCCTGTGCTTGGATCTGGCAGAATCGCAATCGATCCCGTGCTTGTGCCATCGAGGGTGTCAATCGGGAGCGAAATGGCCTCGGGTGCAACATCGAGTACGAGTGATTGCGTGCTCGGTTCAGCAAGGAGATTTGATCCAGTGAAGTCTGCAGTTGAGATATCGGAGTAATCGGGCCTATCAATGCTTGGTGCTTCCGCCTCAACTTCGGCGATTGCCTCAATAATCACATCAGGGACAACCACCGGCACCGGTTCACTCGGTTCGGTGGATGTCTCTGGCTGAATAGCAGCCTCTTTAGCGACTGTGCCTTCCGCTCGCTCTTGCTCTGCAGCCCTTAACTCGCGTCGCGAAAGAAAAACCTGCTGCGGAGCCGCGGGGAGGTTTGAATCAACCACCGAAATCACTTCAATGGCTGGGCTGTCGTTACTAGCCGCAGTGAACTCTGCGGCGGCCGCTGGTGCTTGGCTCTGAGGAAGTTTGCCGCTGCGCTCCAGCTCACGAAGTTCCCGCCTTGTTAGGTATTGAGTCAAGCCGCACCCCTGTATAGCTGATGCTTACCGATGTATTGAACAACTCCATCGGGCACCAAATACCAAATTGGCTTCTGGTCGGGAACTCTCTCCCTGATGTCGCTGGAGGAGATTGCAAGGGCTGGAACCTCAAGGACAGAGATAGAGCCAGCGGGAGCCTCGGGTAGATTCAACTGGTGACCTGGACGTGTGACGGCAATGAAATGCGCCAATGACCTATCTCGATCAATCTCTTTCCAAGAGAGAATCTGAACAATGGCGTCGGCACCGGAAATAAAGAAGAGATCAGAATTGGGATAGCGAGCAGCCAAGTCGGTGAGGGTATCAACGGTGTAGGTAACGCCCGGCCTGTCTATGTCGACGCGGCTAACAGTGAATCGAGGGTTTGCGGCCGTAGCAATCACAGTCATGAGATAGCGGTGCTCTGCCGCTGTGACTGCTTTCTTGTGCCAAGGCTGACCGGTCGGGACGAAAACCACTTCGTCAAGATTAAATGCCGACGCGACCTCACTGGCAGCGACAAGGTGGCCATTGTGAATCGGGTCAAAGGTGCCACCCATGACGCCGATTCTTGGCCTTTTTGAGGACATAGCGAGAAGATTTAGTGGTGACCGCTGTGCGAATCGACCTTGTGCGAGTGGCGGTTAGCTACGTGACGGTATGACCATGTCACGACAGCCAAAGAGAGCAGTGCGCCAAGGGTGATGAGCCCATAGACGATTGCCGGCATTGGTAGCTCGGAATAGAAGATGATTATGTCTTCTCTTGCTGCAAATAGTGAACGCACGATTTCTCCTTAGTTACTGGATAAGTTTAGCTGCGCACTTGCCCGTTGCCACGAACCTGCCACTTTGTGCTGGTCAAAGCATTTAGGCCCATAGGTCCTCGATCGTGAAGTTTTTTGCGTAGAAATTCCAACCTCGGCACCAAAACCAAACTCTCCCCCATCGGTAAATCTGGTGGAGGCATTGAGCATGACAACCGCAGAATCCACCTCGGCCAGGAAGCGTTCTGCGTTGCGCATGTCCTGAGTCAGGATTGACTCGGTGTGCCGAGTTGAGTATTTAGCTATGTGATTGAGTGCATCATCGATCGAATCAACAATTCTTACCGAGAGTTCGAGAGCCAAGTATTCAGTTGCCCAATCCGCGTCGGTAGCTAAAGTAGCGCCAGGCATCAGCGGCATCGATCGCTCGCAACCGTGCAAGGTAACACCAAGACTTGAAAGCTCTCGGGAGAGTTGTGGCAACAACTCCTCTGCGACGCTTTGATGAACAAGCAATGTCTCAAGTGAATTACAGACAGATGGGCGCTGTACCTTTGAATTGATAATCACGGGAGTGGCAGTCTCTAAATCCGCCGTTTCATCAACAAAAAGGTGAACAACTCCATCGCCAGTCTCAATGACCGGAACCCTAGACTCCGTGACGACGGTCTTTATCAGCTGCGCGCTGCCTCTAGGGATTAAGACATCGACTAAACCCCTAGCCTGCATCATTGCGACTGCGCCTTCGCGACCGAAAGGGTCAACAGTTGCAACCAAGTCTCGACTGAATCCATTCAATTCGAGCGCATTTTGAATCAAGCCGACCAGAACTTCATTGGTTTTCTCGGCAGCGCTACCACCCCTTAGGACAAAAGCGTTACCGCTTTTCAGTTCCAAGGCTGCAATGTCGACTGTCACATTTGGGCGGGCCTCGTAAATTACACCAACTAAGCCAAAGGGAACCCTGAGCTGTGATATTCGAAGACCATTGGGGAGAAGTCTTCCCGCGACAACCTCACCAATTGGGTCGGGAAGTGCGACGACCTCAAGAACCGATCTACTGAGGTTTGTCACTCTTTTCTCAGAGAGCTCTAACCTATCGAGCAATCCTTCAGCCAAGCCGGCGTCCCTACCGCGATCGAGGTCAAGGTGATTCGCGCGCAAAATTGCATCAAGATTCTGGGTTAGCAATTTCGCTATGGTCTGCAACACCTCGTTTTTCCGCTGTGTCGAGGCCATACCAAAAGTGCCGGATGATTGCTTGGCACGAGTGATTAGGTCATGAGCTGACATGGGCCAAGCCTAACTTGTGCGAGGCAGGAAAAGGGTGTGGAAGTGTTCTCGTGAATCAAGCGTCGCTGCGTTGGCCGCAGAAGTGAGCATGACAGTGACGCCTCGATCCGAAGCGATTTGGGCGGCAGCAACTTTGGTTAGCGCACCGCCAGTGCCGTAACCAGTCGAAGTTCCAGATATCTGAATTGCAGAGAGGTCCTGCCGGGCTTCTACGACCGAGATGCGTTCGGCCCCAGGCTCTGACGGGGGTCTTGTATAGAGCGCGTCAATGTCTGAAAGCAGAATCAGTAGGTCTGCGTGCATCATGACCGCAACCTTGGCAGCAAGCTGGTCGTTGTCTCCAAAACGGATTTCTTGAGTCGCAACAGAGTCGTTTTCGTTGATGATGGGAAGAACGCACAACTCAATCAGGCGCTCCAGAGCCCTGGTTGCATTCTCTGAGGACTGCTGTTCGGCGATGTTCTCCACAGTAAGAAGAACTTGCCCCGGCATCCTGCCAAACTCGCTCAGTGCGCGCTCGTAGCGACCCATTAGCCTTGCTTGGCCAATGCTCGCGAGGGCTTGAGAAGTGGCAAGATCCTCTGGCTTAGCGCTGAGTCCGATTAGCGGAGAAGCGGTTGCAATCGCGCCCGAGGAAACCAAAACCACTTCTTTACCGCTGTCCATCAGGCGGGAGCAAAGACCGACTACAGCGGTTAGCTGAGGTTCGTTTACTCCAGTAATGGAACTCGAGCCAACTTTGATCACAATCCGGGTCGCATTGGCAAGTACAGCTGAGCTACTCAATCTCATCCTCCTGGAACACGCTTGCCTCTCTAACCGCCTGGCGCTCTTCGCGACCACGTGCTCGCTGGTCCATCATGTCGTAGTACTGCTGTCGCCTCTGCTCGTTAGTCCTCCTTGAGTTCCCAGCACCAGACGCTTCAACACCTCCAGGGCCCTCCACCAGCTCAGCAACTGATGAAACCAGTGGATCCCAGTCAAATACGACACCATTTCCGGAACCGATTATCACGGTAGAGCCTCTTCTTGCACCGCTCTTGTATAGGGCCTCTTCAATACCGATCTTCTGCAGTCGCTCCGATAGGTATCCGACTGCTTCGGCATTACCAAACATCGTCTGAGCAACCCAACGCTCAGGCTTAGCGCCAACAATCCGGTAAATCTTCTCGTCGCCACGATCTTCAACGTGAATCTGAAAGCTGGTCTCACCCTTCTTTTTCGGAAGCAGTGAGATTCGCTTGGTCGATTGAGCAATGTGGGTTTTGCGGGCCTCCAGAACAACCTGAGCCAAGGCAAAGTTCAGTTCTCGAAGTCCAGCATGGGTTGCAGACGAAACAAGATAAACGGGATAACCGCGAGCCTCGAAGGATTCCCGCACAAACCCTGCAAGCTCAAGAGCATCGGGGATGTCAATCTTGTTCAATGCAATCAACTGAGGTCGTTCGATTAGCGGTGTCTGACCTTCTGGCACCTCATAGGCGGCTAGTTCCTTCAAAATAACCTCGAGGTCAGAAATCGGATCACGCCCCGGCTCCATAGTTGCGCAGTCAATGACGTGCAGCAACGCGCTACAGCGTTCGACGTGCCTCAGAAACTCAAGACCTAGACCCTTGCCCTCGCTAGCGCCCTCGATCAGTCCAGGAACATCGGCAATTGTGTAGCGGGTCTCCCCTGCCATAACCACGCCAAGGTTTGGGTGGAGTGTAGTGAAAGGGTAGTCGGCAATCTTGGGGCGGGCAGCACTCATGGCTGCAATCAAGGAAGACTTCCCCGCCGATGGAAACCCAACCAGCGCAACATCGGCAACGGTTTTTAGTTCCAGGACAATGTCGCCAGACCAGCCGGGAACTCCAAGCAGGTGAAAGGCCGGGGAAATGCTCTTGCGATTCGCAAGCGACATGTTGCCAAGACCACCCTGGCCGCCCTCGGCAACCAATAGCTCCATACCCGGTTCGGCTAAATCAGCGAGAATCTTGCCGTCAGCGGATTTAACCACAGTCCCAACTGGGACAGGGAGGACTAGATCAGCACCACGCGCGCCATTGCGGTAGTCCCCCGCGCCATTGCCCCCAGATGCGGCAACCCGGTGCGGTCTGTGATGATAATCAAGCAGGGTTGTCACGTTTGGGTCAGTGACAAGCGTTATGGAACCACCATCTCCACCATCAGCACCGTCAGGACCCGCAAGTGGTTTGAACTTCTCTCTTTTGACCGATGTGCAGCCATCGCCACCATTACCTGCCTTTAGGTGCAGGGTGACCTGATCCACGAAACTGATCATGACTACTCCTTTTGATACAGAAAGAGGCGGACCAAATGGCCCGCCTCCGAAAGTTTCTGTCAGTTACTGGGTAACTACGTTTACAACCCTACGGCCAGCCTTTGCGCCGAACTCAACGGCGCCTGCTGCTAGAGCGAACAAGGTGTCGTCCTTGCCTCTACCAACATTCACGCCCGGGTGGAAGTGTGTGCCGCGCTGACGAACCAAGATCTCGCCGGCATTTACAGCCTGGCCGTCGTGGCGCTTCACGCCAAGACGCTGAGCGTTTGAATCGCGACCGTTACGGGTGGAGCTAACTCCCTTTTTGGATGCCATTTCTACCTGCCTACTTAATCTCGGTGACCTGGACGCGGGTGAGGTCTTGGCGGTGGCCTTGACGCTTCTTGTAACCGGTCTTGTTCTTGTACTTCTGAATAATGATCTTTGGACCACGGGTCTGGTCAAGCACCTCTGCGACAACCTTCACCTTGGCAAGTGCCTTTGAGTCGGTGGTGACCTTGTCACCATCTACCAGCAACAGAGCGGGAAGCTCAATGGTGCCTGAGGTTGCTGCAATGCGGTTCATTGTGACGATGGTTCCAACTGAAACCTTCTCCTGGCGACCGCCTGCGCGAACTACTGCGTAAACCACTTTCAAACCTAACTTTTCTGGGGTGAAGACCCAAGAGACTAGCTTCATGGGCAACAGCGCCTAATCCTAGTAAAGATAGAAGACGCGGTCAACCACTACAGAACTATTCTTTTGCCGATTCTCCTGCGAGATTTGTCGCCTTCGCGGTCACTCTGCGACGCTTTGGCTTGGGGGTTGCCTCTGGCTCTGGGAGCGATTCCAGGACCTTGTTTAGTAGCTCGGTTTTTGACTCGGGCTCTTTGTAGTTGGCAGCTGATGAGTCATCGCTCTGCGGAGCTTGAGCAATCATGTTCACGACATTTTTTAGGACATCCGCCTGCTCCGCCGTGACTACCTTCTTAACAATTTCCGGCTTGTCCTTTTTCTTTGAACGCTTTTGGTTTGCAGAGCGGTCCTCAGGCATCTTGAAACGAGGCTCTTCGTGAACCACCATGCCCCTACCGGCACAGTGCTCGCAAGTCTCACCAAAGGTTTCGAGTAGTCCAACACCGACTTTTTTCCGAGTCATCTGCACAAGACCCAGAGAAGTTATTTCGCTTACCTGGTTCTTGGTTCTATCCCTCGATAAGCACTCCAAGAGTCTCCTGCGAACCATCTCTTGGTTGGACTCGTGGATCATGTCGATGAAGTCAACCACGATGATGCCACCGATGTCGCGTAATCGCAGTTGGCGAACTAGCTCTTCGGCAGCCTCAAGGTTGTTTTTCGTCACGGTCTCTTCGAGGTTTCCCCCAGATCCGATGAATTTCCCAGTGTTGACGTCGACAACGGTCATCGCTTCAGTGCGATCAATCACCAGGGAGCCACCAGAGGGCAGGTAAACCTTCCGATCCAGAGCTTTCGCAATCTGGTCGCCAAGTCGATAGTGGTCGAAAACATCCTCGTTCAAAGTAAATGAGCTAAGGCGCTCAACAAGATCAGGCGCGACCGAGCCAAGATACTCGGCAATAGTCTCTAAAGCTTGCTCTCCAGAGACGACAAGCTTTTGGAAATCCTCGTTGAAAACGTCTCTGATTATCTTCACAAGCAAGTCTGGCTCCGAGTGCAGCAAGGCAGGTGCCTTGCCCTTGGCCTTCTCGGTAATGCTCTCCCACTGCGCTTTCAGGCGCTCAACATCGTGAATCAGCTGATCCTCGGTTGCGCCCTCAGCTGCAGTGCGGACAATTACTCCGGCATCCTCTGGGAGTGCTGTTTTGAGGATGGACTTGAGCCTTTGCCGCTCAGATTCAGGCAGCTTCCGTGAGATTCCCGACATGTTGCCACCTGGCACATAGACCAAGAATCGTCCTGGTAGAGAAACCTGTGAGGTAAGTCGAGCACCTTTTTGGCCAACTGGGTCCTTGGTGACCTGCACCAAAACCTGGTCTCCACTTTTGAGCGCAAGCTCGATTCTTCTCGGCTGATTGCCCGTTTCAGCTGCTTCCCAGTCCACCTCACCTGAGTACAAAACAGCATTGCGACCCTTGCCGATGTCCACGAACGCAGCCTCCATGGAGGGCAGAACGTTCTGAACTTTGCCTAGATAAACGTTGCCAATCAGCGACCCGCCTTGGCTTTCAGCAACATAGTGCTCAACAAGTAAACCGTCCTCCAATACAGCAATCTGGATTCGGCCATCCTTGTCACGCACCACCATCGTGCGTTCAACAGACTCACGCCGTGCCAAAAACTCGCTCTCAGTCACAGATGTGCGCCTGCGGCTACTATCCCTACCATCACGGCGACGCTGACGCTTGGCGTCCATCCGCGTTGAGCCAGCCGGAGCATCATCTGACTCACTCTTTTCACGGACAGGGCGCTCTTTCTGAGGAGCCTTCTCCTTCAGTGGCTTTTCCTTAACCGTGCGCTCTCTGAGCTTTGTTGGCTTCTCTGCGTCTTCCTCAACCGCCAGCTTCCCTGAACGTGGGTTCACCTTTGGGGTTGGCAGATCTGGAGCTTGAAAAATCAGCTGAATTGCTGGCGGTTTGACCGCATCTTCTTTTTTCTTTGGCACTTTCGACCTATTGCACCGGTACACACAACGGTGCCTCTGTAGGGATTCAAGCCGCAACTTGAATCAAATCTTCATCTCGTGAGATCTCATGTCTCACTAAAACCTGCGATGCAAGTGTGTTTGCATCTAGCTAGAAGTATTACACGGTTGTTATCAAAATGCGATAATCAGCAAATGGTTTTCCCATTTGCCCTAATTGGCTTCGGCATCCTCGGTTGGATTGCAAGCTTTGGACTCACCCTAGAACGAATCAAAGTCGCGGGCGATCCAAGTGCGGCAACGGCCTGCGACATATCTCCATTTATCAGTTGCAAATCAGTCATGCTTTCTGAGCAAGCAGCCCTGCTAGGGTTCCCAAATCCGCTAATCGGACTCACGGCGTTCTTTGCTCCTGTGGTCGTAGGAATGGCAATACTTGCCGGAGCTAAGTTTGCAAGTTGGTTCTGGCAACTTTTCCTGCTAGGCCATGTTTTCGCAATTGGGTTCGTCATCTGGCTTTTTACCCAAAGCGTGTATGACATTGGCTCACTTTGCCTTTACTGCATGGTCGCGTGGACCGCGGCCATACCGCTTTTCTGGGCCGTCTTTGGTTTCTCGGCAAAAGCTGGGCATTTAGGCCCCCGGCTCAGGCCAATCGGGGATTTTGTCTTCAGTTGGAGCTGGGTGCTAACAGTGCTGAGCTACCTGGCACTGGCCGTGCCCGTCCTCATTCACTTCTGGCGTTTCTGGCCGACCCTGCTCTAGAACCAAAGAGCTAGTTCGCGAGC
>CAYTOH010000022.1:0-10937 GCA_964439375.1 uncultured Aquiluna sp. | reverse complement strand
CGAACGCGCTGGAGTAAAGGGCTGGTAAGAGTTCTTCAAGCGCACGGGTTCAGCGTGGTAAGGAAGTGGGAGTGGCCGGTTTTCCCCCTTCTGTTCGAGGCTATTACCGCGATCATCTGGTGTCACGTCTTGGTTCTCGCGACTGCTTTTTGGATTCTTTCTGCCATCAACGGACTGCCTGCTTTCGGAAACTCAATTTTTATCGGGCACTGGGGAGCCATGACAATTGGAATTTCATTGCTTCAGATTCTTTGGGGCATGCATCTTGATTCAAACCATGACAAGAACACAACTAAGCTCTGGCCGCTCGCCCCGCTGTACCCGATTGTCTACTGGTGGCTCAGCGCATTCGCTGTCATTGCCACAACGTTGCCAACGCTTTTCACAAAGCCAAAGGTCTCTAGCTGGTCATTGCTCCGAAAGTCACCATTTTCGCCCAATTGATGTTGTGCTATAACTAGCAAATGCGCAAAGTCCTAGGCATCACCCGTTATGCAGTTTTCGTGCCTGCTCTGGCTGCAATTCTTGGAGCCTTATTGCTGATGGCTCAGGGTTCGATTGCGGTGGTGGTAGCCGTTGTGGAATCGGTGTCGAGCGCCAATACCCTCAAGGACACCATTGTGGAAGTCCTGACTGCAGTTGATGCGATCTTGCTTGGAACGGTTTTACTTGTTATTGGCTATGGCCTGTACGAACTCTTCATTGATGGTGAGCTCGATGTCCCTTTGTGGTTGCGCGTGAAGAACCTAGACGACCTAAAGTCCAAGCTAATCGGGGTTGTTGTCGCAATTATTGCCGTCGTATTTGTTGGTGTTATGGTCGACTCAAACAGGGCTCAAGATGTTTTTAGCTATGGCATTGGTGCGGGAGCCTTGGTAGCTGGCCTCGCATTGTTTGCGTATGCAACCAAGAAAACACCAAAGGCTAGGGCTTCCGCCGACTCCTAGTCGCAACAGCTATTCGAGCTGCTCATCGATTGAGCCTTCAACTCCCCTTGGGAGTTCTCAACGCTGTCAACTTCAACCGCATCCGGGTAGAACCCATCGGGGTAGGTCGGGCAGACAGCTGCATAGCCATTTGTTCGCTTCAGGATATAGCCGGCAAAGTCTCTACTGAGCAGGTAGTCCCTCGCAGCCTCGGCGGTCTCGAAGGGTTTGGCACATTTGGTGTAGTTCCATTCAGACATGCATTAAGCGTACATAGATAGCCATCTATGTATTACTTCAAGAGGTGCTTCAAATTTTTGTAAATCAACTTGGCTGCGACATCGGGGGAGAATCTTGCGAGTCGGCCCATTAGTTTTGCGTCTTGGCCTATGTAGATTCGCTTTTTGTTACCCTCGACTGCATCGACCATTTGCTTGGCTGCGTCTGAAGCGCTAACCAATTTCATCTTAGGCGCCTCGGCTTGAGCATCGGCAGCCATCGTCAGACCCGAGTTTCCGGCGATGTTGGTTGCAATCGCACCAGGCCAGACCAGAGTTAGCCTGACGTTTGTCTCGCTGAGCTCAGACCTAAGCCCCTCGGTGAGCAGATTAAGTGCAGCCTTAGAAGCGCCGTAAACAGTTTGCCCAGGCACCGGAGCGTAGGAGCCCATCGAGGAAACGTTCAGAATGTGTGCTTCGGGCCGAGATTTCAGTGCAGGTAAGAATGCATGAATAAGGTTCAGGGGGCCAAAAAAGTTCACGCGCATGACCCGCTCGACAGCTTCCATGCTCAACTGCTCGACACGCACAAATGGCTGAATAATGCCTGCAACATTCACAAGGCCATCCGCATCTGGGTGCTCCCTAGAAAAATCTGCACACCTCGACCCATCAGAGATATCAAGAACCTTTGCTTCAAAGCTCGGACCCAGACCCTGACTCAATCGGGCTGTTTCCTCAAGGAAATTGGAGTTGATGTCGACCCCGATTACGGTGGCGCCTCTTCTCATCAGCTCTAGTGCAACTTCTCGACCCATGCCATTTCCAGCACCGGTAACAATCAACTTCCTACCGTTTACCTGCATTAGGAGATCTCCTTTGGGTGGTCCTGAAGTTCAGACTATTCCCAAGTTCAAGATCTAGGAAGGGGGTTAGTCCAAGGCTGCTGCGAGGGCAATCCTCACCATGTTTGAAAAACCGGTCTCGCGCTCTTCGGATGATGTAAATCCAGATCCATCCATCATGTCGGAGACGGTAAGGATACTCAGAGCCTTTCTTCCAAAACGCGCCGCAAGTGTGTAGAGCTGACTTGTTTCCATCTCCAGTGCGAGAATCCCAAGCTTTTTCCAGTGCTCAAGGGAGTCTGTTTCGTCGTAAAAAAGGTCACCTGAGGCAACACCACCGACATGGAAGTCAATCTGCATTGCTCTCGCCGCGCTGACTGCGCGTTCCAGGAGTTCGTAATTCGCAATCGGCGCAAAATCGAGACCGCCCGTTGCACGCCGGTTAATTTGTGAATCGGTCGACGCAGCCATGGCGATAACCACATCGCGCAACTTGGTTGGGGCTAAACCGCCTGATGTACCAACTCGAATTGCATTCTGCACTCCATAGTCATGAAAGAGCTCGTAGGCATAGATTCCAATGCTCGGAGCACCCATACCGGTGCCCTGCACCGAAACAGGGTGACCTTGATAGGTTCCCGTGAAGCCCAGCATGTTCCGCACGCTTGAGTACTGAACGGGACTGTCAAGAAAGGTCTCGGCAATCCACTTGGCCCGCAAGGGATCCCCTGGCAACAAGATGGTCGGAGCGATTTCTCCTGGAGCTGCGGCTATGTGAGTTGACATGGACTTAGGTTAGCTCGAACTGGCCGCCCTCAATCTGGCCCTGCTTTCGATAGAGGTCTAGTTTCTGTCGTGTGTCTTGAATATCCAGGTTCCGCATCGTTAGCTGACCGATGCGGTCCGAGGGGCCAAAAGCAGCGTCTTCCGTTCGCTCCATGGATAACTTCTCCGGGTGGTAGCTGAAGCCGTCACCCTGAGTGTCGAGAATTGTGTAATCATCGCCACGTCTTAGACGAAGTGTGACAGTGCCGTTGACGGCTGATGCCACCCACTTCATCAGCGACTCCCGAAGCATCAGAGTCTGTGGGTCTAGCCAACGACCCTCGTAGAGGAGGCGTCCCATGCGACGCCCCTCCTGGTGGTAGTTGGCGATTGTGTCCTCGTTGTGGATTGCCGAAAGTAGGCGCTCATAAGCAATATGGAGCAGTGCCATTCCCGGTGCTTCGTAAATGCCACGGCTTTTTGCTTCAATGATTCTGTTCTCGATTTGATCACTCATGCCCAGGCCGTGTCGACCACCAATCTCATTAGCCTTCATGATCAAATCTGCCGCGCTTGAGAGCTCTTCACCGTTTATTGAAACCGGGCGACCTTGCACGAATTTGATGGTTACATCCTCGGTTGGGATGGCAACCCCTTCTTCCCAAAACTTGACACCCATGATGGGTTCGACGATTTCATACGAAGTGTTGAGAAACTCTAGGCTCTTGGCTTCATGGGTAGCGCCTAGCATGTTGGCATCGGTTGAGTAGGCCTTTTCTTTGCTGGCTCGGTAGGGGAGTTTGCGCTCCTGGAGCCACTCGCTCATCTCATGGCGCCCGCCAAGCTCGGAAACAAAGTCCTCATCAAGCCAGGGTTTGTAGATTCGCAAGTTTGGGTTGGCTAGAAGGCCGTAGCGGTAGAAGCGCTCAATGTCGTTGCCCTTGTAGGTTGATCCATCGCCCCAGATCTCAACGCCATCTTCACGCATTGCCCGAACAAGCAAAGTTCCTGTCACAACGCGGCCAAGTGGGGTGGTGTTGAAGTAAACCTTGCCGCCGGTTCGGATGTGAAATGCTCCACAGGCGATAGCTGCGAGACCTTCCTCGGCTAATGATTCACGGCAGTCAATTAGTCTTCCGAGCTCTGCTCCGTATTCTGAAGCTCTTGCTGGAATTGATGCAATGTCCGTTTCGTCGTATTGACCCAGGTCTGCTGTGTAGGCGTAAGGGATAGCTCCCTTCTCTCGCATCCAAGCAACAGCAACGGAGGTATCCAAACCTCCAGAGAATGCGATACCGACCTTTTCACCAACTGGAAGCGACGCTAAAACCTTTGACATGGGCTTTAGCGTAACGAATTAGCAGGGCTTATGCCCGCGCCATCGCCCGCTTCAGTGAGTCAAGCCCAAGGCCACCGAGGTTTAGTGCGGTGCTGTGGAACTTCTTGATGTCGAATTCACTGCCCTTGCGTGCCTTGTAGTCATCGCGAATTTGCTCCCAGATGCGTTGCCCGATCTTGTAAGCCGGTGCCTGGCCGGGCCAGCCGAAGTAGCGGGTAACTTCAAAACGGATAAATTCCGGGCTCATGTTGACGTTGGCCTTCATGAAGTTCAAGGCGTAATCAAAGTCCCAAACTCCAGTTCCCTCAAGGTTTTGCTTCTCGAGGTGCACGCCGATGTCTAGAACTACTCTGGCGGCGCGCATACGCTGACCATCAAGCATTCCGAGGCGGTCAGGGGTTGATAGGTATCCAAGCTCGTCCATCAAGCGCTCTGCATAAAGCGCCCAACCCTCGCCGTGACCTGAGGTGAAGGAGGCTAGTCTGCGCCACTTGTTCAGAGTGTCTTTGATGTAGGTGGACTGACCGATCTGAAGGTGGTGACCCGGAACACCCTCGTGGTAAACAGTTGTGGTCTCGCGCCAAGTGTCAAATGTCTCGACACCCTCAGGCACGGACCACCACATCCTTCCCGGCCTTGAGAAGTCATCGGATGGGCCGGTGTAGTAGATGCCGCCGTGTTTGGTAGGCGCAATCATGCACTCCAGGTTGCGAAGCTCAGGTGCGATATCGAAGTGGGTTCTACCTAGGTCCTCGATTGCCTTGTCGCTAAGCTCCTGCATCCAAGCTTTCAGGGCATCAGTGCCGTGAATCTTGGTGCTCGGGTCCTTCTCGAGGTGGGCGACAGCCTCGGCAACATTAGCTCCAGGCAAAATCTCGTTCGCAACCGCGTTCTGCTCTGCGATTACACGGGCTAGCTCTTCCTTGCCCCACTCGTAGGTCTCGTCGAAGTCAACTGCTGCGCCGAGGAACTTCTTGCTCAGGATTGCGTAAAGGTCCCTACCAATCGCATCCTTCTTGCCCGCTTTTGGCATCATCTCTGCCAGGAAGTCACCGAACTTGCCATAGCCGGCAGTTGCAGCTGCCGCTGCCTCCTGAAGCTCCCTCTTCAAAGAATCGCTAATGCCACCCTCGATTTGAGCGTTCTTTGCCATGTTGTGGAAGAAGCCCTGCGGGTTGTTGATCTGCTTTACCTGATTGATAACCTCGGTCAGCTGGCGCTCCGCAGGCGCATTGCCGGACTCAAAGCCAATTCTTAGGCTCTCTGCGTATCCAGCGAGTGACTCGCCAACCTTGCGCATTCTGGAGGCGATGTTCTCCCAGTCCTGTTCGGTCTTTGTGGGAGAGAGGTCAAAGATGTTGCGCACTCCCTGAGCCGGGGATGCGATGTTGTTTAGCTCGCGGAACACCAAGCCAGACTCATACTTAGCGATTTCGCCCTGTAGCGAGCTGGAAAGAGCGTCCTTAGTTACAACATCGACCTCATCTGCTGGTTCCATGCCGGCAAGCTTGGACAGAGTGCTTTTTGCGAGCTCATACTCCTCAGCAAGGGCTTTAGGGGAGAGGTCATCGAGGTCACCCTCGCCACCAGGCATACCCAGATAGGTTGCGTAGGTGGGGTTTTTCGCGACTGTGGTCTCTAGTAGCTCGTTTGCTAGTTCATCAATCTTGGTTATTGGGCGCATCATTGGACCTTTCGACAGGCCTCAATAATTGCACATTATTTGCCCTTTAGAACCTTGAAGGTTTTTAGGGTGGGATCAGCCACAAACGCAATCCTCACACCCATCTTGGATGCCTCCATGAGGGCATCAAAACCGGCTTGGGTTATTCGTTCCCCTGGACTGAATACCGGGACTCCAGGGGGATAGGGGCAGATCAGCTCAGCGCTAACCCTGCCCACCGCCTGCTGAGCGGGGACAATCTCGTAGTCCGCAAAGAATGCATCACGAGGGGTTGTGACAACCTCTGGCTCTATGGAGAAAGCTGGTGCCACGGTTATTGGCCTAGGTGTTGACCTAAATTTCTCAACAAGGGCAATGATTGTTTTTACAAGGCTAGCTATCCGCTCAGGTGTGTCGGCAAATGTAATCATCGGGATGATGACATCTCGGTTCGCCATCTCGAGGTCAATGTTTTGCTTCAGAAGCTCAGCCTCAATTAGGTTCCCGTCTGCTCCAGTTTCCGAAAGCAAAATCACCAATTTCAACGGGTCGATGTATTGACCGTCGATGACGCCAATACTTGCTGCTCGTAGCGCGATTCGACCCGCCTTAGTCGCATCAATTACCGGACCAATTAATGCAGCGCCATGCCTCACGAGAAGAGCTCTGGCCGCATCGATCGAGGCAAGGATTCTGCCTGACATAGAGGTCGTCTGAGTCGAGTCAAAAGCTTTGTTAAGGCGTGCGAGATCTATAAGTCCCGCCTTTGCCAAAACGAAACTTGCCTGAGAATAACTCGGCAGGGTTTTGTGAGCCGAGGTAACAACCAGGTCTGCCCCTTCACTAATTGGGTTGAGTGGAAGATCGGGGTGGAAGCCAAAGTGAGCTGCCCATGCTGCATCGACAACCAATGGGATGCCATGCTCGTGAGAAACAGCAGCGAGTCTTGGAATGTTGCTCATCGTCCCCACGTATGAAGGTTCCCCGATTAGTACTGCTTTCGCATCTGGGTGAATCTTTAGTACGTCTCTTAGCCGCGAAGATGGTAGGTATTCAGGCAGCCCAGTCAGAGGGTTGATTTCGGGCCTTACCCAGATTGGAGCAACTCCGGCATAGACCATTCCAACAAGTAGGGATTTGTGCAAAGTTCTAGTGACAATCACCTTGTCTCCGGGCCCAGCAACTGCCATGACCGCTGCGTGGTTAGAGCCAGTTGATCCATTCACGCCGAAGCGGCACAGATCCGCACCCCAGGTCTTGGCGGCAATTGTCTCGGCCTCAAGAATGAGGGAGGGCGATATTCGATTCGGATGGTTACCGGGCAACACCGGAATGTCGCCATCCACGATTGGGCCCGTGAGGTCCAGGCGACCTTTGTGACCAGGTATCTGAAACGGTGAGCGCTCAGCCGTTATGTCTCGTATCCAAGCATCCAGCAGAGGGGCATCTGATCTGAGCCCCATTGGGTCGTTGGGGTCGAGGAGGGTAGCTGCTCCAAAAACGTGCTCGTTCAATACCTTGCTTTCTCCGGCAAACAAAGAGCCAAGGCTACAGAATTTCTATGAATTTTGTTCAAACTCGTTCCGCTTACTACACAGCGGGTTGCTGTTGGGTGATGCAGTGAATACCGCCACCGCGAGCGAAGAGTTCAGTCGCATCGAGCAAGACAATTTCCCTTCCCGGATATGCCTCGCGCAAGAGTGCCTTGGCCTCTTTGTCCTTTTCGTCTCCAAAGCTGCAGAGCAGGACCCCGTGATTCAGGACGTAGTGATTGATGTAGCTGTAGTCGACATAGCCTTCACGGTCACTTAGCACCGACGGAGCTGGGATTGCCAACAATTCAAAGCCTGCTCTAAGTAGGGTCTCCCTAACCTCTGCGCTAACCAGGTAATCGGGGTGGTTGGGGTTGCGTTGGTCGTGATAGATGATTCTGCCATCAGGTGCAAAGCAGGCAACTATGTCCACGTGACCTTGAGTCCCAAATTCCTCATAGTCTCTGGTCAATCCGCGCTTGAGCCATATCGCTTCCCTAGTCCCGAGCTTCTCGTGAATCTCTGATTCGACTTCTAGCTTGGAAAGCTTTGGATTACGCCCTTTGCCGAGTTGCACTGTCTCCGTAAGCAATACTTTCCCGGTGCCGGAGACGTGTAAACCTCCACCCTCGTTGATCAATTCTGACCTAATTAGTTTTGCTCCGGCGAGCTTCGCTACCTTTGCGCCGAGCTTCGCATCTTTTTCAAACTCTGCCCAACCCTGATTGCCCCAGCCATTGAAAACCCAGTTGACGGCAGCGAGCTCTCCGTCCTCAATCACGAAAGTTGGACCCGAGTCCCGAATCCATGCATCGTTGATTTCAATCGGCACAATGTCGCAGGCCGAACTCAAATATTTCGAAGCGAGCTTCTCGTCACCTGGATTCACCACAACGGTAACGTTCTCAAACTCTGTTGCAGCATTTGCAACCGCTGCCCAGGTTCTCCTAGCTGCTTCTTGGTCGGATTCGGAAGTTCCAAGGGTGTAGCCAGCGGTGGGGAATGCAACCCAGGTCCGCTCGTGCTTTTCCCACTCCGGGGGCATTAGTCTCATGGCTTCAATCCTGGAATACCACCTTCGACACCAAGGCCACCGGGGGATCGAGGGTTTGTGATTGGTTGAGTTAGAACCGAGTAGGTATCGGGCCTGCGTGTGCCAAAGAAGGGGAAAAGCTCTAGCCAATCTCTTCTTTGGTCAAGATCGAGTTCTGCAACCAGCACCTCATCGCCTTCACGCTCGGTTCGGGCGAGTATTCGTCCGTAGGGGTCAACTATGAAGCTAGATCCGTAGAAATTGATACGCCCTTCATTTCCCCATCTATTTGGCACCACAATGAACAAACCGTTGGCAATGGCGTGACCAACAATGGTCTGTCGCCAAAGCGGCTCACTGTCGAAGCTGGGGTGATCTGGCTCAGAACCAATGGCTGTTGGGTAGCAAAGTACATCCGCCCCCAAGAGCCCGTATGCCCTAGCAACCTCAGGAAACCACTCGTCCCAGCAGGTGGGCATTCCAAGTTTCGCCTTTGTAATCTCCCAAACTGGGTATGGGTTCTGATTGGGGCCAGGCTGGAAGTACTGATCCTCGAAGTAACCCTCGGTGACAGGAATATGGAGCTTTGGCGTCCTGCCAAAAAGCTCCCCGTCTGGGCCCACCAAAATCGCCGTATTCAAACCCCTCGAGTCCGAAAAATCAGTCTTCTCAAAAAGCGATGCATGTAGATAAACCCCCAGCTCCTTGGCCAGGGAAGAGACAAAAGTGAATGTCTCCCCACTTCTAATATCCTCAGCGGTCTCATCGGCAGAACCAGTCGGACAGACATCTGCTGGGTATCTGGAGAGCGTGAGCTCTGGCAAAAATACAATCTCAGCGCCTGCAGCACTGGCCATGCGAATAGCTTTTTCGAGGTTGGCTGTGTGTTTTTTGGGGTCGCTCTGCCACGCTACTTGCACGCAGCCAACTGTTAGCGAACCGCGCGTTGCAGCCCTGATACGAGTTAGTGGTTCAGCCGCTTCGACCTTGGTGAGCTTCATGCCTTCTCCATTGAGTCCAGGATTTTGGTCAAATCCCCGAGCTTTGTGTTCGGGTTCACAATCGCAAATCGAGTGTTTGGCTTTCCTTGGTGAGAAGAGGGAACGACAAATGCGAATCCTGATGCCAGGAGCGCATCGGACCATTTCTGGTACTGAGCTTTAGACCAGCCAACCCTTTCAAAAACCACGACAGAGAGTTGGGGTTCTCTAACTAGTTTCAGATAGGGGCGATTACGAATGTGATCAGCGACTTCGTGAGCCAGATCAATGTTCGATGCAATCGCTTCGCGGTAGAGGCCCACGCCATGGGTCGCCATGGAGAACCACAGCGGTAGTCCTCTTACTCGACGGGTGAGATTGAAAGCATGGTCAGACGGATTGAAGTCATCTGTCTCGGTCAGCGTGTCTAGATAGTCACCGTGCTGCGTGTGGGCGGAACGAGCGAGTTCAGGCTTTGCATAGACCAGAGCACAGGCATCGAATGGTGCAAAAAGCCATTTGTGAGGGTCGACGATGAAGCTATCTGCTTTTTCAACTCCGGCATAAAGCGCTTTGTGCTTTGGAGAAAGGATTCCTGCTAGGCCATACGCCCCATCAACGTGAAACCAAAGCTCTTGCTGGTGCGCAATTTTCGCTAAACCCTGGAGGTCATCCACGATTCCGAAGTTTGTGGTTCCAGCGGTTCCGACCAAAGCAAATGGCGTGAGGTTCGCGGCTCTTGCCCGCTCAATTGCCTCCAACGCCCCAGCCAAACCGAACCGGCCATTAGGGCTTGGGCCGGGAACAACTTCAATACCCATTACCTTGGCCGCAGAAAGTATTGATGAGTGTGATTCCTCACTGGCGATTACCGCCCAGTTTTGGTTACCAAGCTTCTTTTTCGCTTCTTCTCGAGCCGTGACTAAGGCCGAGAGATTTCCTAGAGTCCCGCCTTGAACAAATACACCACCAGCAGTCTCGGGCAACCCACACTCTTTGGCAAGAAACGACAGCACTTGGTTCTCCGCAAAGACTGCTCCAGCACCCTCTTTCCAGCTGCCGCCGTAGATTGAGCTTGCTGATACCACGAGATCAAAAAGGGTCGAAGCTTCGGTTGGTGCAGCCGGAATAAAGGACAAGTAGTTGGGGTGGTCGGTAGAGATTGTTGCAGGCGCTAGCACCTCTTCAAAAAGCTTGAGTGCGGCCTCTCCGCCCAGTCCACGTTCGGTAATCGTGTCACCTGCCAAAGCAAACAGTTCGGCAGGTGTTCTCGGAGAGTCAAGCGGTGCAGGGTCGAGGTCCATGCGATGGGTTGCATAGTCGATGACTTTGCGACGCAACGAGGTTAGAGCCCCTGGTCGGTGCATTGCATCAGACAAACTATCTCCCTTGATGGCTTGATTGTAACTAGGAGATTGGGCCCTTATGGAAGTGATCAAATACAAGGTTGGTTCTCGTGTTTGCAACTGCCGGATTGTTGCTTAGTTGGGTTAGCACGAATTCCCTCACCTCATCTGAGTTTCGAACAGCGACATGGACGATGAAATCTTCCGTTCCGCCCAAGAAGAAGACTTGAATCAACTTGGGATGAGAACGGATATGTCCCATGAAGTCTCAGAGCGTGGCTCTTGCGCCA
>CAYTOH010000021.1:0-11100 GCA_964439375.1 uncultured Aquiluna sp. | reverse complement strand
CATTGTCCCTCCTGGGAATGGTGTTGCCTTGGTCATCCATGACTGCGAAGGTCTCATCAACGGTGCCGTGGTAGCAGTAGTCGTGAACCGCAATCTTCGATCTTCCGGTCACGTGTCTTGAGTAGCGCAGCATGTGGCGGTTGGCGTCTGTGGCGCTCAGGGTGAACTGCCATTTCGTCAAACCAAAGCGCTCGGCCAAGATATTGCCGTTGGTTGCCGCATCCTGTGTGGGCAGCATGAAAGTTGACCCCTTGGCAATCTGCTTTTGAACGGCCTTGACGGTTGGGTCGGGAGCGTGTCCGCACATCGCTCCGGTGTCACCAAGACAGAAGTCGGTATACATAAGCCCGTCAACGTCTGTAAAGTGAGCGCCTTTTGCGTGCTCGACGTAGAGTGGGTACGGTCCAGGCCACTTGGCCATCCAAATCATTGGAACGCCACTCAGGAGTGGCTCAATAGCCTGCTCGTAGTGCTCTCTTGATCTGGGGTGGGTTGAGATGTAGCGGTTGAGCTCTTCTCTGAAGAGGTTGTCTAGGCGCTCTCTGTCGCCGTAGGCCTGCACGATGAATCACCTTCGAATCTGCGTTTGTGAAACTAGTGAGCCCGATTGGCTCCTTCTCACCCTAAGCGCAGAACTACAGCTTTGCCAAACCGTCAGCCAAAACGTCAAGTGCATCAGCAAGCAATTCGTTGCTGATTGCAAGTGGTGGCAAGAAGCGAATGACGTTGTTGTAGGTACCGGCGTTGAGGATCAGCACGCCATTTTGGTGGCAGTGGCGAACCAGTTCATCTACTGCTTTTGAATTCGGGGTCTTGCTGCCTGGCTCAACTAGCTCGATAGCAATCATTGCGCCCTTGCCTCGGACATCTCCGATGATGGGGTACTGAGCCTTGAGGTCATTGAGGCGTGAGGTGAGAATCTCCCCAATCGCTGTAGCCCTCTCGAGCCAGCCACCCTCCTCGATTTGCTCCAGCACAGCCACTCCAGCGGCTACCGCGGTGGGGGAGCCACCGAAGGTACCGCCCAGTCCACCAGCGTGAGCGGCATCCATAATCTCGGCGCGACCGACAACTCCGGATAGCGGCATGCCGCCGGCAATACCCTTAGCCACTGTTAGAAGGTCAGGCTCAAAGCCCTCCTCCCACTCGCTTGCAAACCATTTTCCAGTTCTTGCGATTCCAGACTGGACTTCGTCGGCAACCATGACAATTCCGTTTGCCTTGCACCAGGAGTCCAAAGTCCTCAGGAACCCTGGCGCTGGAACAATGAATCCACCTTCACCCTGGATTGGCTCGATGAATACCGCAGCAAGCTGGGCGGCACCGACTCGCTTTTCCAGGTATGTGATTGCTCGGGTCGCGGCTTCTTCACCTGTCAGGCCTTCGGCGTCGCGGTACGGATAGCTCATCGGAGCGTGGTGAACGCTTCCAGCTAGTGGGCCAAAACCGGTGCCGTATGGGTGAATCTTGAAGTTCATAGACATCGTCAAGTTGGTTCGACCGTGGTAGGCGTGGTCGAAAACTGCAATCTCGGTGCGACCAGTTGCCTTGCGGGCAATCTTTACGGCGTTTTCAACCGCCTCAGCTCCAGAGTTGAAAAAAGCAGCCTTCTTGGCAAACTTGCCGGGAGCGTGTGCGGTTACCAGCTCCGCAACGCGAACATAAGGCTCGTAGGGAGCTACCGTAAACAAGGTGTGCGTTAGCTTCGCGACCTGCTTTTGAACGGCCTCAACTACGCGATCGTTGGTGTGACCGATGGTTACAACACCGATGCCAGAACCCAGGTCGATGAACTGGTTTCCGTCTACATCCTTCAGAATCGCGCCGTGAGCGTGATCAATGAACACAGGGAGGAGAGTTCCTACTCCAGCAGATACAACCTGCTTGCGGCGCTCCTGCATCTGAGTAGAGATAGGACCAGGAATGGGGGTTACAAGAATTCGCTTTTGCTCAAGGCTCATTGCAAAAGTTTAAGCCCAGTAACCTTGCTATTGGCTCACCAAATGCTGAGGAGTTCTGAGCAATGCGAAAAGTCCTGGTTCTAGGATCCACTGGATCAATTGGAACCCAAGCGCTAGAAGTGATTCGTGCAAATAGAGATCGCTTTGAATTGGTTGGGCTCTCTGCCTATAGCAACCCTGAACTGCTGGATCAGCAGCGTTTGGAGTTCGGACTGAGTTCAGACCGCTGTGTTCTGGGGCCTGTGCGCGCCGCTGAGCTTGTGCTCACATCAGACGCAGATGTCGTGGTGAATGGCATAACAGGATCGGCAGGGCTCAGTGCCACGATTAACACCCTAAAGACAGGCAAGTCACTGGCGCTTGCGAACAAAGAGTCGCTGATTGTTGGTGGACGCTTGGTTACTGAACTTGCTGCTGAGGGTCAAATTGTGCCGGTTGATTCGGAGCACTCTGCCCTGGCACAAGCCTTGCGCTCGGGTTCTGCCGCTGAGGTAAGAAAGCTGATCCTGACGGCTTCCGGGGGGCCATTCAGAGGTTTTTCTCGTGCCCAGCTTGAATCTGTAACCCCAGCACAGGCGCTAAAGCATCCGACCTGGGACATGGGCAAAGTGGTAACCACCAATTCGGCAACTCTGGTAAACAAGGGCCTTGAGCTCATCGAGGCCCATCTGCTTTTTGACATCCCGTTGGACCGAATTGACGTGACTGTGCATCCACAGTCGGTGGTCCACTCGATGGTTGAGTTTATTGATGGCTCAGTAATTGCCCAGTGCTCGCCACCAGACATGAAGCTTCCAATCGCACTTGGCATGAGCTGGCCTGAAAGGTTGGCGAATGTGTCACAGCCGGTCGACTGGACTAAGGCTCACACTTGGGTTTTTGAGCCCCTTGATGAGAGTGTTTTTGGAGCGGTTGCTTTGGCTCGAGAAGTCGGCTCAGCAGGGCTTACCTACCCAGCCGTTTTCAATGCGGCCAATGAGCAAGCCGTGGATGCATTCCACGATGGCAGATTGAGTTTCACTGGAATTGTGGATCTCATCGAAGAGGTGGTTCAGCTGCACGCTCCACAGGGTGAACTCAGCCTTGAGTCGGTGCTGGAGGCTGAACGCTGGGCCAGAGAAACTGCTGATTCACTGATAGCAAAGCGATAAAGGCCAAGGTTCGCGAGTAGCCTTAGAGCAATGGATGTTCTGCTTTACATACTTGGTCTTTTGATCGTCTTGCTGGGCATTGCGATCTCGATTGGCATACACGAAATCGGACACCTAGTTCCAGCCAAGCTCTTTGGAGTAAAGGTTCGGCAATACATGATTGGATTCGGGCCCACTATCTGGTCAAGGATCAAGGGGGAGACCGAATACGGCATCAAGGCGATACCACTTGGTGGTTACATCTTGATGACTGGAATGTATCCGCCTGAAACAAAGCCCTACACAGGGCCATTTTCTAACTGGATCAACGAGGCCAGAGCTGAGGTTCGCAAAGACGTGATCGAGGGGGAGGAGAGCAGGCAGTTTTACCTGCTTTCAGCTCCGAAGAAGCTCATCATCATGTTGGGCGGGCCAGTCATGAACCTGCTACTTGGAGTGGTCCTCATCGTGACTGCCTTGGGAGCAATCGGACCTATGCAACCAAATCTCACCATTGGTCAGGTTTATAACTGCATCGAGGGGGATGTTTGCGAAGGTCCGGGGATTTCACCTGCTAAAACCGCAGGTATGCAACCGGGTGACACGATTCAGGCAATCAACGGGACTCCAATCTCCAGTTGGACTGAGGCAATCGAACTTCTCAACCAGGTCAAGGGTGAGTCTCGAATCCAGGTGCTTAGATCTGGTGAGCAGCTCGACTTGGCAATCACTCCGATTTTCACCGAGCGCCAGGTCTTTGGTGATTCGGGGCAGCCCCTCCGAGACGAAAACGGTTTTCCAGTTACCGAACTTAGGCCAGTCATAGGAGTGCAACTTGGGGCATCAAACACGCCACTGAGCCTGAGTGAATCTTTTGATTATTCAATGGATGTTGTCGCTGGGACCTTCGGTTTTATTGTCGATCTTCCAAACCAGCTCTACAAAGTAGTTCTTTCCACGCTCGGCGTTGAAGAGCGCGATCCGGCCGGAGCAGTCTCAATAGTGGGAGTGGGCCAGATTGCTGGCGAGCTAACTTCCTCTGACGGGCTGGGCCTTGCTTCAAAGCTTGGCTCGCTGCTATTGCTATTGGGGTCGCTAAATATTGCCCTGTTTGCCTTTAACTTGATTCCACTGCTACCGCTGGATGGCGGTCACGTGCTTGGGGCTGTTTACGAAGGCTCAAAACGCAGGCTTGCAAAGACCTTTAGCGGCAAGGACCCGGGTCCAATCGACAGCGCTCGAGCTCTACCGATTGCCTATGCGGTCTGGGTCGTATTGATTGCGGTCGGTTTGATTCTGATACTTGCGGACCTGACTAACCCAATTGCGCTCTAGAGGGAAGTAAGTTTTGATGCGAGCTGTTTATGTTCTTGGCTCTAGGAGGAAATAAGTGCCTGCTGTAAATCTCGGTCTACCAAAAGGCCCGCCACCGGTATTAGCGCCTAGACGCAAGACTCGCCAGATTATGGTTGGCAAGGTCGCTGTTGGTGGTGACGCTCCTATCTCTGTGCAATCAATGTGCACCACCCCAACCACTGACATCAACGCCACTTTGCAGCAAATCGCCGAGCTGACAGCATCCGGCTGCGATATCGTGCGCGTGGCCGTGCCTTCCCAGGACGATGCCGATGTTTTGAGAATCATTGCGAAGCGTTCCCAGATTCCTGTTGTGGCAGATATCCACTTTCAGCCGAAGTATGTATTCCAGGCAATAGATGCTGGTTGCGGCGGTGTTCGAGTGAACCCGGGGAACATTCGCAAGTTCGACGACCAGGTCGGTGCGATTGCAAAAGCCGCCAAAGACGCCGGCGTCTCATTGCGAATCGGAGTAAACGCAGGATCATTGGATCCGAGACTCTTGGAAAAATTTGGCAAACCAACCGCAGAGGCCCTAGTTGAGTCAGCGGTTTGGGAGGCAAGTCTGTTTGAAGAGCACGACTTCCACGACTTCAAGATTTCAGTGAAGCACAACGACCCTGTAGTCATGGTTCGCGCCTACGAGCTTCTTTCTGAGCGTGGCGACTGGCCGCTGCACTTAGGCGTGACCGAGGCCGGCCCCGCTTTTCAGGGCACCATCAAGTCTTCGGTTGCCTTTGGAGCCCTTCTTTCTAAAGGAATCGGCGACACTATCCGTGTTTCGCTCTCAGCCCCGCCGGTTGAGGAAATCAAGGTTGGATCGCAGATTCTCGAGTCCTTGAACCTTCGACCAAGAAAGCTTGAAATAGTTAGCTGCCCAAGCTGTGGTAGGGCACAGGTTGATGTCTACAAACTGGCCAATGATGTAACTGAGGGCCTTCAGCACCTGACTGTTCCAATTCGTGTTGCCGTTATGGGCTGTGTTGTAAACGGCCCGGGCGAGGCCCGCGAAGCAGATCTTGGAGTTGCCTCGGGCAACGGCAAAGGCCAGATTTTTGTGAAGGGCGAGATCATCAAGACTGTTCCTGAAAACGAAATCGTGCAGACCTTGATTGACGAGGCGAACCGCATTGCTGCAGAAATGGATCCAGCACTTCTTGGCACAGCGCAGGTGACAGTAAAGGAATAGCTCTAACATTGAGCGCATGCCAATACGCCTGAGCTCACTGTTTCTCCGCACGCTAAGGGAAGACCCTTCCGATGCAGAGGTCGAAAGCCACCGTCTACTCGTTCGCGCTGGATACATCCGACGCGCAGCCCCCGGCGTCTTCACTTGGCTTCCGCTTGGGCTGAAGGTCAAGAACAAGATTGAGCAGATTGTCCGTGAGGAGATGGAGCGCGCCGGAGCGCAAGAAGTCTTCTTCCCAGCACTACTTCCAAGAGAGCCTTTTGAGACAACTGGTCGCTGGACTGAGTATGGCGACAATCTGTTTAGGCTCAAGGACCGCAAAGAGGCTGACTACCTCCTTGCTCCCACTCACGAAGAAGTCTTCACTTTATTAGTGAAAGACCTTTACTCCTCATACAAAGACCTACCGCTCTCGATTTACCAGATTCAAAACAAGTATCGCGACGAGGCAAGACCCAGGGCTGGACTCCTGCGCGGTCGTGAGTTTGTAATGAAGGATGCCTACAGCTTTGATGTTTCAGACGAAGGTCTATCAAAGAGCTACCAGGCTCAGCGAGATGCCTACGAGCGCATCTTCCAGCGCTTGGGTGTTGAATACGTGATTGTCAAGGCTGACGCAGGCGCGATGGGCGGATCAAAGTCCGAAGAGTTTTTGAGCCCTTCGCCAATTGGTGAAGACACTTTTGTTAGATCTCCCGGCGGCTTCGCCGCGAATGTCGAAGCCGTTAGCTTTGCTCCGGCTGCGGACCAGGATTACTCCAATGTCCCCGCAGCAACTGTGTTTGATTCACCCGGAACTCCAACAATCGCGACTCTGGTCGATTTTGCTAACGCGAATCACCCTGGAGCACGCCCATGGACCGCAGCTGACACGCTAAAGAATGTGGTTCTAGCGCTGGTTTCTCCTGAGGGCAAGAGGGAGCTAGTTGTTGTTGGAGTCCCTGGGGATCGGGACATTGACCAAAAACGTGCAGAGGCATTTTTCGGCCCCAACGAAGTTGAACAGGCAACCGAAGAGGATTTTGCCCAGTATCCAAGTCTGGTAAAGGGCTACATCGGACCTGTATTGGACGGCGTTCAACTCTTAGGAAAAGAAGCAGCTAGCGGAATCAGGTATTTGCTTGATCCGAGAATTGCCAAGGGATCCGCATGGATAACCGGAGCCAACAAGGACCAGAAGCACGTTTTCAATCTCACTTACGGCAGGGACTTTAGCGCCGACGGCCTTGCGGATATCGCGGAGGTGAGGGCAGGGGACCCGGCTCCAGATGGCTCTGGAGACCTTGAACTTGCTCGGGGCATCGAAATTGGCCACGTCTTCCAGCTTGGTCGGAAATATGCCGAGGCTCTCGATCTGAAAGTCTTGGATGAGAACGGCAAGCTGGTGACAGTAACCATGGGCTCATACGGAATTGGAGTCACAAGATTGGTTGCTGTTTTGGCTGAAGCAAACCGTGATGAGAATGGTTTGATTTGGCCGGAGTCGGTAGCACCTGCAGATCTTCACATCATTGCCGCTGGCAAAGATGAGGAGCCGTTCCAGGTTGCTGAGAGGCTGGCGGATAAGGCGGAAAAGCAAGGCCTCTCCGTGATGCTCGATGACCGCGCGAAGGTCAGCCCTGGGGTGAAGTTTGCTGATGCAGAGCTAATTGGAGTGCCTTGGATTCTAATTTGTGGTCGAGGAGTGGCCGAAGGTCAGGTCGAGCTCTGGAATAGACGCAGCGGAGAGCGCACTCAGGTGGATATAGAATCTGCAGTGGAGAAGCTTCTAGCTTCCCGCTCATAATCAAAGAAGGCAGGCGTTTCAGATGGATATCGATCTCTCCGTACTGCGATTGTTGGAGCGCGAGAAAGAAATTGCGTTCGACGAACTAGTTGAAATCATCGAGGCCGCAATTCTTGCTGCCTACTTCAAGCATGTCGGCAGCAGCGACAAGGGTCCACGCGCCGAACTTGATAAGAAGACCGGCCACGTCACTATTCACACTCCAGTTCTAAACGAGGAGGGTGAGGTAGTCGGTGAGGAAGACTCCACCCCCGAGGGCTTTGGTCGAGTAGCTGCCTACGCAGCCAAGCAGGTTATTGCTCAGCGTTTGCGTGAGATTTCAGACGAAGGTCTACTTGGCGAATTCAAAGGCAAAGAGGGCGACATTGTTGCTGGAGTTATCCAGCAGGGCATGCGCTCAAACATGGTCTATGTGAACCTAGGGTCCATCGAAGCGATGATGCCTCCTGAGGAGCAGGTGCCTGGCGAAAACTATGCCCACGGAACCCGAATCAGGGTTTATGTCACAAGCGTTCAGCGCGCTCCGAAGGGCCCGCAGATCACCGTTTCGCGCACTCACCCAGGCCTGGTTCGCAAGCTTTTTGCACTTGAAGTGCCGGAGGTTGCGTCGGGCCAGGTGGAGATTGCATCGGTTGCCCGTGAAGCTGGCCACCGAACCAAGATTGCGGTTTTTGCAACCGCAGCAGGCATCAATGCCAAGGGAGCTTGCATCGGAGAGCTTGGACAGCGCGTTCGCGCGGTGTCTGCAGAGCTCAACGAAGAGAAGATCGACGTGGTCGATTTCTCCGAGGATCTGGCCAAGTTTGTGGGCCACGCACTATCTCCAGCCAAGGTTTCAGACAGCTTCGTGATCGATGCCGCAACCAAGGCGGTCCGAGTTTTGGTCCCAGATTTCCAGCTGTCTTTGGCGATTGGCAAAGAGGGTCAGAATGCTCGCCTTGCGGCCAAACTAACCGGCGCAAAGATTGACATCCAGCCCGACAGCATTCTTCAGGGCTAGCCCTTGGAAGATCTAGGGCTTAGGATGGAGCCTGTTCGAACCTGCGTTGGTTGTCGCCAGCGCGATTTGTTCAAGAACCTTTTTCGGGTTGTCAAAGTTGCTGATTCACTTCAGATTTCTTCGGTCTCCCGTGGTCGAGGAGCTTGGGTCCACCAGGCTTGCGTCCAAAAAGCAATTGAACGAAAAGGTTTTCATCGAGCTTTGGGCGATGCCGATCTGGCAGAACTCGAGGCCTGGCAAACGAAACAGGCAGAGAAAAATGCTGGCATTCAAATGAGTTCCTCGAAATGAGATCCGCTCAGCACTAAAGCCTGCCCTGTTCGGGTAGGCCCGAACAGGAGAAAAAGTGGCGCTTCCACGCGTATACGACATAGCCAAAGAGCTTGGCATTGACACCAAAGTAGCTCTGGCAAAACTTGAGGAACTTGGCGAGTACGTCAAGGGTGGCTCTTCCACAATCGCCCCACCGGTCGCTGCCAAGCTAAAGGCCGCGTTCCCTAAGGTAGAGAAGGCTCCCAAGAAGGAAGCCGCAAAACCTGCCCAGGTTGCCCCAGCCAAGCCTGAGGCTCCTGCACCTGCTGCACCTTCTGCACCTGTGGACAGCACTCCCGCAGCCCCTGCCGCTCCCGCTGCTCCTGCTGCGCCTTCGGCCCCAGCGGCACAAACCCCGCTAGTTGGCATTCCTCGCCCTGGCAATAATCCATTTTCTTCCAACCAGGGCATGGGTATCCCACGCCCGATGGCTCGCCCCGGTAACAATCCATTTTCTTCCAACCAGGGCATGGGCCGCCCTGCTCGCCCTGGCGCTCCTCGCCCGGGCGGTGCAGGAACTGGCGCACCACGTCCAGGTGGAGCACGCCCAGGCGGTCCTTCGGGTGCTCCGCGTCCCGGTGGTCCTCGCCCGGGTGGTGCGGGCGCAGGTTTTGGTGCTCCTAGACCTGGTGGTTTTGGTGCTCCTGCACCAGGTGGTGCACCCGGTCGCCCTGGTCCAGCTGGTAGGGCTGGTCGCGGAGCTGGAACCGCGGGTGCCTTTGGTAAGGGCGGTTCGAAGAACAAGGCGAGAAAGTCAAAGCGGACCAAAAGAGAAGAGTTCGAGCAGAGATCTGCTCCGAGCCTCGGTGGCGCTGTTGTCCCACGTGGCGATGGCACAACGGTTGTTCGCTTGCGCCGCGGTTCTTCGATCCAGGACTTCGCAGACAAGATTGGTGCAAACTCTGGTCAGCTGATCACCGTGCTGTTCCACCTCGGGCAGATGGCGACAGCCACGGCATCCTTGGATGAAGAGACTTTTGCGATTTTGGGTGAAGAGCTTGGCTACAAGGTTGAGGTTGTGTCACCGGAGGATGAAGAACGCGAACTATTCGAAGGCTTCGGGCTAGACATCTCCGTTGGTATCGAGGATGAGGACGAGGAACTACTTCAGCCTCGCCCACCGGTAGTTACAGTCATGGGTCACGTTGACCACGGTAAGACCAAGTTGCTTGACTCGATTCGGAGCGCAAACGTTGTCGCGGGTGAAGCCGGTGGCATTACCCAGCACATCGGTGCCTACCAGGTTCACACTGTTCACGACGGTGTCGACCGAGCAATCACCTTCATCGATACGCCTGGTCACGAGGCCTTCACCGCCATGCGTGCTCGAGGAACACAGGTCACAGACATTGCGGTTTTGGTTGTTGCAGCTGATGACGGTGTTATGCCTCAAACCATTGAGGCCCTAAACCATGCGCAAGCTGCTCAGGTTCCAATTGTGGTTGCCGTTAACAAGGTTGATAAAGAAGATGCAAACCCTGCCAAGATTCGCCAGCAGCTAACCGAGTTTGGTTTGGTTGCCGAAGAATACGGTGGCGATGTGATGTTCGTAGATGTCTCCGCGCTTCGCGGCCAAGGCATCGACAAGCTCCTCGACGCTGTTCTATTGACTGCTGATGCAGCCCTTGACTTGAGAGCTAACCCAGATCGCGATGCTCGTGGTGTTGCAATCGAAGCGAACCTAGACAAGGGTCGCGGTTCAGTTGCAACCGTTCTGATTCAGTCTGGAACACTTAGGGTCGGAGACGCAATCGTCGCGGGCTCGTCCCACGGCCGTGTGCGTGCGATGTTCGACGAGAACGGCACCGCTGTGACTGAGGCAAACCCATCAAGGCCAGTTCAGGTGCTTGGATTGCAGTCCGTGCCTCGCGCCGGAGACACTTTTGTCGTCGCAGAGGATGAGCGTCAAGCTCGACAGATTGCTGAGAAGCGCGAAGCAGCTGACCGAAACGCACTGCTGGCCAAGACTCGCAAGAAGCTCTCCCTAGAGGACTTCACCAAGGCTTTGGAAGAAGGCAAGGTCGAGAGCCTCAACCTCATCATCAAGGGTGACGTTTCTGGTGCCGTTGAGGCCCTTGAGGACAGCCTGCTCAAGATTGAAGTTGGCGATTCTGTTCAGCTTCGAATCATCCACCGCGGTGTTGGTGCGATTACCGAGTCTGATGTCAACCTGGCAACCGTGGACTCCGCCGTCATCATCGGATTCAACGTTCGCCCTGACAACAAGGCCAGAGAGCGCGCCGAGCGTGAGGGTGTCGATGTTCGTTTCTACAGCGTCATCTACAACGCACTTGACGACATCGAGAACTCACTCAAGGGCATGCTCAAGCCAGAGTACGAAGAGAAGCAGATGGGTACCGCAGAGG
>CAYTOH010000020.1:0-11440 GCA_964439375.1 uncultured Aquiluna sp. | reverse complement strand
GTCGTAGGGAAGTCTTGACCAGTCAGCAGTCATAGCGTCCTCGGAGGACACTGGCCTGAGCACAATTGGGTGTCCATAGCTTCTGCCATCGCCCTGAACTCCTACTGACCTAACGTCTGCCAGAAGTACGACTGGGCACTGCCAAATGTTGGCATCCTGACCAGCCTTGTTGAGTTCTTCTCGGACGATTGCATCTGCATCGCGCAATAGGTCTAGGCGCTCCTTGGTCACTTCTCCGACAATACGGATTCCCAAGCCGGGTCCAGGGAATGGTTGGCGTTGAACAATCTCGGCCGGCAAGCCAAGCTCTGCACCAATTGCCCTGACCTCGTCCTTAAACAAAGTTCGTAGTGGCTCGATTAGCTCAAACTCAAGATCATCGGGAAGCCCACCAACGTTGTGGTGGGACTTGATGCCTGCGGTTGCGCCACCACCCGACTCGACCACATCTGGATACAAAGTGCCCTGAACTAAGAACTTGATTGGCCTGTTGTCTGCTTTTGCCTCGGCAACCAGCTGACGCTCAGCCTCTTCAAATGTTCTGATGAATTCCCGGCCAATGATTTTGCGCTTCGTCTCAGGGTCTGAGACTCCCGCGAGCGCCGACAAAAACTTTTCCTCGGCGTTCACAGTTACCAGGCGAATCCCGGTAGCAGCAACGTAATCGCGCTCTACCTGCTCGGCCTCCCCCTTGCGAAGTAGGCCATGGTCAACAAACACAGCCGTTAGCTGATCCCCGACCGCCTTGTGAACTAGGGCCGCTGCAACGGCCGAATCAACTCCACCCGAGAGTCCACAGATCACCCTCGCCTCACCGACCTGAGCGCGAATCTTCTCAACCTGCTCGGCAATCACATTGCCTGAGTTCCAGGTTGGGGCAATGCCTGCCCCTTGGTACAGGAAGTTCTCCAAAACCCGCTGACCCTGCTCGGAGTGCTTGACCTCGGGATGCCACTGAACTCCAAAGATTTTGCGCTCCACGCTTTCAAAAGCTGCCACCGGAGTTGTGTCGGTCGAGGCAAGGACACTGAAGCCCTCAGGTGCGCTGACAACCTGGTCACCGTGGCTCATCCAGCAGACCTGGAGATCAGGCTGTCCAGAAAGCAATATCCCTGGGCCACTGAGCTTGAGGTCTGTAGCCCCATACTCTCGCTTACCCGTCTTATCTACCTTGCCACCCAAAGTTTGAGCCAAGACCTGAAAGCCGTAGCAAATACCCAGGACCGGAATCCCAAGCTCAAGAATCCTGGGGTCAAGTTGGGGAGAACCGGCTTCGTAAACGCTCGAAGGTCCACCCGAGAGAATGATGGCCGATGGGTTCTTGGCCGCAACTTCGTTGGCTGTTATGTTGTGGTGGACAATCTCCGAAAACACACTTGCTTCACGTACTCTGCGAGCAATCAACTGGGCATACTGCGCACCAAAATCAACTACAAGAACTGGCTTCATGCTCGGGACTCTATTTCCTTTAGTTCGGCCAACGCGATCTTGCCGTATTTGGCCTCGGTGTAGAAGCTCAGCAATGGGACCACTCCACCAAGGCCAATCATCAAAAAGCGAGTGAAGGGCCAGCGCAACAATGTCCAGAGCCTAAAGTCAGCAATCAGATAGACCACATAAAGCCAGCCGTGAATAATCAAAATCCAAACCGTGAGGTTTGCCCCGATGTCAGGTAGCCCTTCACCCTCGACTCCGTAGTTCTCAAAAGTGATGAAGCCGTTTGGTCCACCCAACCACAGGTCATAGCCCAAAAATGGCAGCCTGCGAATACCCCAGGTGATCATCAGCAAAATCAAAAAGACACCGGTCACATAAGAAGAGACCCGGTAGAACTTGATTACCTTGCGAATCTTCGGGGCTTGAGAGGGTGGGATGGTCATGGGAGAAGTTTAGCTTCCGAGACCTAGGTCCCTCAGACCGGCAAGCACGTTTGCTTTTGCCTCTGCAGCTGAGTTTGCGCTTAGAGCAAGGGCAGCGAGCCCGGCAGCCTCAAGCTCTGAAACCGCTGAGAGCGAGCTTGTCACAGCAGCGACTTGAGCGTTGGCAGTTGAGACCGAATCAAATCCAAGCCCTGCGAGGACAATCGCAAACATTGGGTCTGATGCACTCTCCCCGCAAACCGAAGACAGCAAGCCGATGGCTTTGCAGTGCGCTGCAATTTCTCGCAGTGCACTAATCAATTTTGGTTGCCAAGGGCTCAGCAACTCTGGGCTGAGTGGGGCAAGTCGATTCGTCTCAAAAAGAAACTGAGATAAATCGTTGGTACCCACCGAGACAAAGTCGATTTCGTTTGCTAAATCTTCAAGCTCTGGAATCAGGTTGGGGACCTCGACCATTACCCCAACTCGGAATTGTCCACAGGATCTTGCGAGTCTGGCGAAGTCCAGTGCCTCAGCGCTTGATTGGATCATCGGTGCCATGACCCACACCTCTCTTCCCGAAGCCAATCGGGCACCTTCAATGCTGGCGAGTTGCTCGGCGAGGAATGCTCGGTTGTCCCGAAGCAGGGTGTAGCCAGGAGACACCAAGTCCCCGTAATCCGAATTTAGAAATGGAACTGGTTTGTCTGTGCTGACGTCGATGGTCCTAACCACAATTGGGCCCTCGGGGGAGGCAGTGAACATCTCGCGGTAACTCTCGGTCTGTTCAGCCGTTGTTGGAATACGCGTGGTCGTGAGATACAAAAGCTCAGTTCGCAGTAAGCCAACTCCTGATGCGCTAGTTGTTGCAGCTCGAATAGCCTCACTGAGCGAACCGACATTGGCCCTCACCGGAATCAAGGGTTTTGAGTTTTTCGCAATCAGGGTGATAGCTCTTGTGGCCAGAGAAAGCTCAGCATCCACAAGAACTCGGTCTCCCGCGGGGTCAACTAAAACCTGTTGCCCGTCCACCAGCTGACTTGCTCCCGAACAACCAATGACAGCCGGTAGGCCCATGGAGCGCAGCATGATTGCGGTGTGCGATGTTGGCCCACTCGCTTGCAGCACAACGCCAACAACATTCGAACCTAGCCTTGCTAGATCTGCTGGCGAGAAATCTTCGGTAACAATGACAATTTCGTTGTTTGGTAGTTGCGGCGCATCAAAACCATTAAGTTTTGCAACTACCTCCATGCCAAGTTCCCTCAGGTCATTTGCGCGCTCCTCCAAAAACGAATCCCCGGAGAGTAATGCCGCAAACTCTTCGACGGCAGCAGTAATCGCACTCACCGCACTCATGCCCGTTTCGATGTGAGAGGTTGCAACCCTCAATAACTCTGGATCACGGACCAACTGGGCCAAAGCTTCAAGGATGTCGGCATTCACAGCGGTTGGACTCTGGGTTAGTTGATCAAGATCATTCGCGACCGAATCAATCGCCAAGACCAGCCTCGCGGTCTCATCCGTCGCGGTTCCAACCCGAGTCGAAGAATTCGCCCGTTGCCTAGCTTTCAGCCGAAAAACCTCTGCTCTGACGGCAGTATCTCCAATACCCATGCCAGATAACTCTGAGCCAGGCTGAAGCTTCACTAGAGCTCCTTCAAAATCTGCTGGATACGACTGGCAAGGTCTTTGGCCATGGCTTCATCGTCCGCTTCGATCACAAGCGCTAGCTCATCCTGAGATTTTGCCTTCAGTGCCATCACCCGCAAAGGGGAATTGGCTTGAACCAACTCTTGCCCAAGTTTGCCGATTTTCACCACAAGACCAGACTCGTTCACCAGCTTCACAAGCTGCCCGGCTGGCCTTGCGTGAAGGCCAATCGGATCCAGGACCTTGACGGTGAAGCGAGTGATCATTCTGCCTGGCTCTCCTGAATCCGAAGCTGCTCGTCTCTAATCAGGCGCCACCATATGTAAAAGGCAGCAACCATAAAAAACGCCCACTCAATCGCATAGAACGCAGTCAGCCAGTTAATCTGAATCTCCTGCTGGCGGATGTTGATGCTTATCTTCTCAAGACCCGTTTCAACCCCGTCTTGGACAATCACACTAACCGGGTATGAAACCACCGGTTCACCCTGATAAAGGTTCACAAGCTGTGCAAGGGAGAGCGATTCTAGAAGGCCACCTTGGGTCTGCGACTCAGGGGCTTCAGGTGGCTGAAGGTACCCGGTGATCTCGAATTCCCCAGCCTCAAGTCTGGACTGTGCTCGCTGAACCTCTTCGAGATTCTCTGAAAAACCAAGTGCAAGGGTGAGGCTGTTGCCATCTAGAAAGGAATTTGAAATCAACCAGTAGCCGCGAACAAACTCCTCACCCTTGAGTTGGAGGCGATCCCTCACTACAAAGGAGTTTTCTGGGTCAAGCTTTACTGTTGCAGTTGCGGAGCGATCGTAGACATTTGCAGTGATCGGTCCCGGTTGCACCAACTCGGTGATTGGAACAGGAGCATTCTCAGCAGGGTCAACGCCAACCACGCTGAAGGTTCGCTCCAGCTGCCACTGCATCAAAACCGCAAAAATCGCTGCAACGACAACCGCTCCAAGAAAGCCAGCGACCCACTTGGGTTTTCTGGCCAGTTGCCAAAAAGTTGGGGTCATTACTCGTACTGATTCACCACAACATCGACCCGCTGGAATTCCTTGAGGTCCGAGTATCCGGTTGTTGCCATAGAGCGTCGCAACGCTCCCATGAGGTTCTCGGTCCCATTGGCAGTTGTCGCAGGGCCATTCAAGATGCTCTGGAGTGTGCCGTGGGTACCAACCCAAACGCGTTGGCCGCGAGGCAGTGAGGGGCTGACGGCCTCAGGGCCCCAGTGCCAGCCGTGGCCGGGGGCGCCGGCCGCACGAGCCAGAACGGTTCCAAGCATGACAGCATCAGCGCCGCAGGCGATTGCCTTCACCATGTCACCCGAGGTTCCAAGTCCACCATCGGCAATCACATGGACGTATCTACCGCCGGACTCGTCCATGTAGTCGCGCCTTGCCTCAGCGACGTCAGAGACTGCGGTGGCCATAGGCGCGTGAATGCCTAGGATCTTGCGCGTCGAAGTAGCAGCGCCTCCGCCAAAGCCAACCAAGACGCCTGCAGCACCGGTGCGCATCAGGTGCAGTGCTGCAGTGTAGGTTGCAGCACCGCCTACGATTACGGGGACATCTAGCTTGTAGATGAATTCCTTGAGGTTCAGAGGCTCTTGGTTTTTTGAAACATGTTCTGCAGACACGGTGTTGCCGCGAATTACGAACAAGTCAACGCCTGCCTTTAGAACAACATTTGAGAACTCTGCGGTGCGCTGTGGGGAGAGTGCTCCCGCAACCGTTACTCCGGCATCACGAATCTCTTTGAGGCGCTCAGTAATCAGCTCGGGTTGGATTGGCTTTTGGTAGATCCGCTGCAACACAGCGGTCGCATCTTCATCCTTGGCATTTGCAATCTCGGCTAGCTGCTGGCTCGGATCCTCATACCTGGTCCACAGACCCTCAAGATCCAAAACGCCAAGGCCACCCAAGCGCCCAAGTTCGATAGCGCTTGCTGGTGACATGGCTGAGTCCATCGGGGCCGCAACAACTGGAATGCCGAACTTGAAAGCATCGATGGTCCAGCTGGTGGAAACATCTTGCGGGTCCCTGGTTCTCCTGGTTGGCACCACCGCGATGTCATCAAATGCGTAAGCGGGTTTTGCGCGCTTGGATCTGCCAATCTCGATTTCGTTCATGAGTTTTCCTAGCGGGTGCCGTAGTTAGGGGCTTCGATGGTCATTTGAATATCGTGCGGGTGAGACTCGCGCAATCCGGCCGCTGTGATGCGCACAAACTTGCCCTTGGCTTGAAGCTCAGGAATTGTCGCTCCGCCAACGTATCCCATAGAAGCCCTTAGACCACCAACAAGCTGGTGGACAACAGAAGAAACGGTGCCGCGGTAGGGAACTCGCCCTTCGATGCCCTCGGGGACAAGCTTGTCCTCGCGCAGGACATCATCCTGGAAGTAGCGATCTTTGGAATACGACTGAGCTTGACCGCGCGATTGCATGGCGCCCAAGGAGCCCATGCCTCGGTAGGTCTTGTATTGCTTGCCGCCCACATAAGTAATGTCACCTGGAGCTTCATCGGTGCCGGCCAATAGGGAACCGAGCATCACCGAGTTTGCACCGGCTACCAAGGCCTTTGGAATGTCTCCCGAATACTGCATACCGCCATCGGCAATCACAGGCACTCCGGCAGGTTTTGCGGCGAGCGAAGCCAAATAGACGGCAGTTATTTGGGGAACACCGACTCCAGCAACCACCCTTGTGGTGCAGATCGAGCCGGGTCCAACCCCGACCTTTACGCCATCTGCTCCGGCGTCAATGATTGCCTGAGCGCCTTCGCGGGTTGCAATGTTGCCTCCGACGATGTCGGTGTGCTTGGCAAATGGCTCGAGCTTCAGCTTGCGAATCATGTCTAGCACCGCAGAGTTGTGTCCGTGTGCGGTGTCGACCACCAGCATGTCTACCCCTGCCTCAATGAGAGCCATGGAGCGCTCCCAGGCATCTGGGCCAACTCCTACGGCAGCTCCGACGAGAAGGCGGCCCGCGCCATCCTTGGATGCGTTTGGGTACTTCTCGCTCTTGTCGAAGTCTTTCACTGTGATCAGGCCGCGGAGCTTGCCCTGATCGTCTACAAGTGGCAGTTTCTCGATTCTGTGCTGAGCAAGGAGTGCCATGGCCTCATCGGGGTTGATGCCGACCTTGCCGACGATTAGCGGCATGGGGGTCATTACATCTTTCACCAAGGTTGTGGTGCGCTGAACCTCAAGCACAAACCTCATGTCACGGTTTGTGACGATGCCAACGAGCTTGCCGTCTTCATCCACTACTGGCAGTCCCGAGACTCGGTAGTTACCGCAGAGTTGATCCACCTCTTGAATGGTTGCGTAGGGGGTTGTGGTAACAGGGTGGGAGACCATTCCGGCCTCAGAGCGCTTCACCAAATCCACCTGATTGGCCTGGGCATCAACCGATAAGTTGCGGTGCAGGATCCCAAGGCCACCCTGGCGAGCCATAGAGATTGCCATCCTGGACTCGGTTACGGTGTCCATGGCTGATGAAATCAGTGGGATGTTAATTGAGATGTTTCGTGAGACCTGAGTCTGGGTGCTGACCTGCGAGGGAACAACGTCTGACTGTCCTGGCAACAGCAGGACGTCGTCATAGGTGAGTCCGACAAGGGCAAAAGGGTCTTGGAGCTCCAAAAGCGTTTCCTCTACTTACTGCACGAAAGCGGGCTTGTGGGGCAAGTCTACCTTCGGGGTGGTTGGTAAAAACAGTTAAACAAATTGGAAACAAGCCTCGGGCAAGCTTTATTGCTAACAGGTGGGAACTTCTTCTCATCGCTGCTAATGTTTTGGAATACCCAAAGGGTGGACAAATTGAGCGAAGTCGCTCAAGGATACGGAGGACATATGACCTTCCTCTCTCAGCGCTCAAGTGCGCTCTTGAAAATGCTTCTCGTTACTTTTCTCGCTGCTCTTTTGAGCTTCGCTGGTGTGGCGCAGAACGCTCAAGCTGATTCCGTTGGTGAAGAGTTTGAGTATGGGATCTCAGGAAACGTAAGGCTTGACGGGGAACCGCTCGCTGGTGTTGAAATCTCAGTCTCTGGCTCTGGATATGAGGCCAGCACAGTCACCGGTGAAGATGGCAAGTGGTACATCGGAGTGCCTGGTGCAGAAGGTGACACCTACGGCGTAAAGCTGAACCAAGACACATTGCCAGAGGGCATTGCCGTGACTAAAGGTGATGGAACCTCCGAGGTCACCCTGGGCAAAGCAAATCCAGTAATCCAAAACTTCTTCATCGGTGAGGGCGAGCGCGTAACAGTCTCGCTTTTTGACCAAATAGTTGCTCGCCTTATATACGGCTTGAACTTCGGTCTGATGCTAGGGCTGGCTGCAGTGGGGCTTTCGCTGGTCTATGGAACCACTGGTCTTTCAAACTTTGCTCACTCAGAGATGGTGACCTTCGGCGCTATCGCCGCCTTACTACTTGGCACCTTGCTGCAGATGCCAATCTGGCTTGCCATCCCGGTAGCGGTCTTGCTCTCGGGAGCAATGGGTTGGGCGCTCGATGCTGGGCTTTGGAAACCGCTTAGAAAAAAGGGTTTGGCACTTGTTCAGCTCATGATTGTTTCGATCGGTCTTGCACTGATGGTTCGCTACATCTTCCAGTACTTCATCGGTGGAGGAACCGAGCAGCTACCGGGCTTTGGTGCACCAAAGATCACGCTGTTTGGTTCGGTGGCACTTTCTCAAACCGACCTAATCTCGATGGCTATTTCAATCACCGTGATTCTGGTCTTTGCATGGTGGCTACTGAACTCCAAGACCGGTAAGGCAACCAGGGCCATCTCGGATAACCCAGATCTCGCTGCCGCTTCAGGTATTGATGTTGACAAGGTAATCCGCACCGTCTGGATCATCTCAGGAGCACTTGCCGGCCTAGCTGGAGTGCTCTGGGCCTACTTCCGCCCAGGCATCAAGTGGGACATGGGTGCGCAGATTTTGCTTCTGATCTTCGCCGCGGTGACCCTAGGTGGCCTTGGAACCGCATTCGGAGCGCTACTTGGCTCTCTGGTGGTGGGGCTCCTGGTGGAGACCTCGTCGCTAGTTATCCCAGCTGACCTGAAGTACGTAGGTGCTCTGGTCGTACTTATTGGAATTCTGCTCTTTAGGCCTCAGGGAATCCTGGGCAAGAAACAACGAATAGGTTAGGAGGCCGACCATGGACTGGGGATCAATTCTCAATAACACCGCAGCTGGTTTGCTAACGCCCACCACGCTTGCCTTCGCACTCGCAGCCCTAGGGCTCGCAATGCACTTTGGGTTTGCGGGTCTACTCAACTTCGGCATCGCAGGCTTCATGGCCGTCGGGGCCTACGGCTATGCGATTAGCGTCCTGACCTTTGGTTTGCCATGGTGGCTAGGCATGCTGATGGGCATTGTTGCATCGGTCATCTTTGCTCTAATCCTGGGTATTCCTACTCTTCGCTTGAGGGGTGACTACCTTGCGATTGTGACAATCGCAGCCGCCGAAATCTTGAGGCTGCTATTCCTAACGACCGCTTTTGAACCAGTTACCGGAAGCGCCGATGGACTATTCGGCTTCAATAACGCTGGTGGATTCTCCGACGCCAACCCATTCCCGCCTGGAACGTATGGGTTTGGTCCATGGACCTACAACGCTCAAACTCTTTGGGTGCTTGTCTTTGGTCTAGCGGTTTTGGCCGTAGCAGTCTTCCTACTTTGGGCTTTGATGCGCTCCCCTTGGGGTCGAGTCATCAAGGGCATTCGTGAGGATGAGGATGCGGTTCGCGCACTAGGCAAGAACGTCTTCGCCTACAAGATGCAGGCCCTTGTAATCGGTGGTGTGTTTGGAGCGCTCGGCGGAATCGTCTTGGCGACTAGCACTAACGTCTCCCCGGGTGTCTATGTGACTTCGCTGACGTTCTTCCTATGGACAGCACTACTTTTGGGAGGAGCTGCAACCATTTTTGGTCCGGTGCTCGGGTCGATTATCTTCTGGGTTCTGCAAGCTTTCCTAACCAACGTTCTGCCGGCCCTGGCTGAGTCGGGAATCCTTCCGGTGTCAGGCATCCAGGCGGCAACCCTAAGGTATGTGCTGGTGGGCCTAGGGCTGATGCTGATCGTGATCTATCGACCACAGGGCATATTCGGAGACAAGAGGGAGATGACCTTTGTCAAGTAATCCAACTCCAGAAAAGGCGACAAACCTTCACATTGGTGCAGCCCAGCCAGGCTGCAAGAAGGTGGACCCGATTCTTGTAATCGACAACGTAAAGAAGACCTTCGGTGGCTTGACGGCAGTTGAGGTTGATCACCTAGAGATTCCGCGCGGAGTTATCACCGCATTGATTGGGCCAAATGGTGCGGGAAAAACCACACTCTTCAACCTGCTAACCGGATTCGACACCCCTGACACAGGAACTTGGTCCTTCTCAGGCAGCGAGCTCGCCGGTGTGCCGTCCTTCAAGGTGGCGCAGATGGGTCAGGTGCGCACCTTCCAGCTCACCAAAGCGCTAAGTCTGCTGACGGTTCTTGAAAACATGAAGCTGGGCGCAAAAAACCAAACTGGTGAAAAGCTACTGAACTCGCTATTCCCGGCACTTTGGCGCAAGCAGGACAACGAACTTGAAGTCCGTGCGATGGAGCTACTCAAGCGATTCAAGCTTGATGCTAAAAAAGATGACTTTGCTGCGTCGCTTTCGGGTGGTCAGCGCAAGCTTCTGGAGATGGCGCGCGCGCTGATGACCGACCCTGTTCTAGTGATGCTGGATGAGCCGATGGCGGGTGTGAACCCAGCTCTAACCCAGTCGCTTCTCGAGCACGTTCTAAACCTCAAAAACGACGGCATGACTGTTTTGTTCGTAGAGCACGACATGCACATGGTCCGCCACATCGCTGACTGGGTCGTTGTTATGGCTGAGGGCAAGGTTGTTGCCGAAGGTCCACCCGACACCGTAATGCGTGAGCAAGCCGTGATTGACGCATACCTTGGGGCGCACCAAGACACCGACTTGGGTGTTGTCACGGGACGCATCAGCATCATTTCCGAGGAGGATGCAAAGTGACCAGAGTTGTTGAAGTCAAGGACCTAGTCGCAGGATATCTGCCCGGAGTCAACATCCTCAACGGTGCAAATCTTTATGCCGACAAGGGTGAGTTGATTGGGATCATCGGCCCAAATGGTGCTGGTAAGTCGACGCTGCTGAAGGCGATTTTCGGTCTAGTGAAGGTTCGTGAGGGTTCCATTCAGCTAAACGGCGAGGAGATTGCAGGACTAAAGCCAAACCAACTGGTTTCCAAAGGTGTTGGCTTTATCCCGCAGAACAATAACGTCTTCCCCTCTCTTACCATCGAAGAGAACCTGCAGATGGGTATCTTCCAGAACCCTTCTAAATACAACGAGCGTCTCGAGTTTGTGACCTCTATCTTCTCGGAGCTTGGCAAGCGCCTAAAGCAACGCGCTGGCTCGCTCTCAGGAGGAGAGCGCCAGATGGTTGCGATGGGTAGGGCTCTAATGATGGACCCGGCGGTTCTGCTGCTGGATGAACCATCGGCCGGTTTGAGCCCGGTGCGCCAAGACGAGGCATTTATTCGAGTCTCTGACATCAACAAAGCCGGCGTTACCTGCATCATGGTCGAGCAGAACGCTCGTCGATGCCTGCAGATCTCTGACCGTGCTTATGTTCTTGATCAGGGTAAGGATGCAGTCACTGGTAGCGGTAGAGAGCTTCTCAATGACCCACAGGTCATCGGACTTTACCTAGGAACACTAGGGGCTTAGCTTGAAGCTGAGGCAGGTCTTGGGATTTCCTGTTGGACTTGGTCTTGGTGTAGCAGTCGGAATCATGATTGACAATGTTGGACTTGGGTTGGCATTTGGAGTTGTAGCAGGTGCTGTCCTAGAGGCCAATCGAAAGAAGTAACCAACCCCGTTTTGTTGGTGAATAAGAAATCCCCCCGGGT
>CAYTOH010000019.1:5744-11611 GCA_964439375.1 uncultured Aquiluna sp. | reverse complement strand
TAAGTTCCGAGGTCTGCTCAATGCAAATCACACGGCAGTTAGCAGCATGAATGAGCGCTGAAAGCAGCGTGGTTTTTCCGCTTCCGGTAGGCCCTGCAATCAGAAGGGTTTTGTCGCTCGCTAGGGCTCTGACCAAGAACTGAGCTTGGTTACCAGAGAGCATCTGTGCTTGCAGCAGGTGCTCAAGAGTGACCTGGACCTTAGGGTGTTGACGAATGCTAATCAGGGTTTGGTTTGAGACCCCAAAGGGCAAGACCACCTGGCATCTGAGGTTGGCAATCGAGAAATCAGCAATCGGCTTTGCAATATCAACCCTGGCACCCGCTTCTAGCGCGAGTTCTATTGCCAACCTTCGCAGGTCTAAATCTGTCCCAAGGTCGATCTCTACGCTCTCAAGACCAAGCCCACGGTCAACTTGGCACTGGGTCGGGCCAGAGATTAGGACGTCGGTTGCTCCATTGCTCAGCAATGGTTCCAACCAGCTCGGTATTTGCATGTCTCGAGCATCCAGCTTTTTTGTGACGACCTAAACGGCCCGTGCAGAAGCTGTGGAAAAAGAAAGGGGCGGCAGGTTTGGGGGAAACCTGCCGCCGTGCGGTGCAAACATGGGGGGACGTTGCACCGCTAACTAGTTGAACTAGTCGGTGCAAATTCTATTCCAGGTTTTGTCCCCCGAACGGAGGGACTCAGGAAAGACTCAGTTCCATAATCTTCGTGAGCCCCAAAAAATTCATCCAGATTCTGGCATTATTGCGAACATCAACACCTGGAGGACGATGATGTCTGTTGAAATTGAAAACCTGCTGCACGAAACGAGGAAGTTTGCTCCCAGCGCCGAATTTGCGGCCAATGCGGTAGCAAAGCCAGAGCTTTACGAGCAAGCAAAACACGATCGCCTTGGCTTCTGGGCGGATCAAGCCAACCAATTGCACTGGCACAAGCCATTCACTCAAGTCTTGGATTGGTCTAACGCCCCATTTGCAAAGTGGTTTCACGATGGCGAGCTAAATGTCAGCTACAACTGCCTAGACCGCCACGTTGAGGCTGGCTGGGGGAAACGTGTTGCGCTGTTTTTCGAGGGCGAGCCTGGAGACACCAAGGTCTACACCTACCTCGACTTATTGATTGAGGTCAAAAAGGCAGCGAATGTGCTGATCAAGTTAGGCGTCCAGCCCGGTGATCGCGTTGCAATCTACATGCCGATGATTCCCGAGGCCATCATCGCGATGCAGGCCGTGGCTCGAGTAGGGGCTGTGCACTCCGTTGTGTTTGGAGGCTTCTCGGCTGACTCTCTAGCGGCTCGAATTCAAGATGCTCAGGCCAAGCTTGTGATTACCGCAGACGGTGGTTTCCGTAAGGGCAAAGCCAGTGCGCTAAAGCCTGCCGTTGACGAGGCTCTCGCCGACGGAAAGTGCCCAACCATCGAGCACGTTTTAGTTGTGAAGCGCTGTGGCAATGATGTGGATTGGACTCAAGGTCGCGATCTTTGGTGGGAAGAGGAGCTAAATGTTGCCGACAAGGAGCACGTAGCTCAAGGCTTTAACGCCGAGCACCCACTGTTCATCCTCTACACCTCTGGAACAACCGGAAAGCCAAAGGGCATTCTGCACACGTCTGGCGGATACCTGACCCAAGCCAGCTACACCCACAAAAACGTCTTTGATCTGCACCCAGGTCAAGACATCTACTGGTGCACCGCAGATGTTGGCTGGATCACAGGTCACTCCTATGTTGCCTATGGCCCGCTCGCTAATGGTGCAACACAGGTTATCTATGAGGGCACCCCTGACAGCCCAGACTGGGGTCGCTGGTGGGACATCGTGCAGAAGTACCACGTCAGCATTCTCTACACAGCCCCAACAGCTATCCGCAGCTTCATGAAAATTGGTCGCTCGGTCACAACCCACTATGACTTGAGCTCAATCAGGGTCCTAGGAAGCGTTGGAGAACCAATCAACCCCGAGGCGTGGATGTGGTACCGCGACGTTATTGGTTCAAACAGAGCTCCAATTGTTGACACCTGGTGGCAAACCGAAACCGGCGCAATCATGATCTCTCCGCTGCCTGGAATCACGCACACCAAACCAGGTAGCGCGCAAGTTCCACTGCCTGGAATTGAAATGGCTGTCATTGATGACGATGGCAAGAAGGTTGGTCCCGGCCACGGGGGTTACCTAACCATCACCGAACCATGGCCCTCCATGCTTCGTGGTATCTGGGGAGACCCCGAGCGCTACAAAGAAACCTATTGGTCACGCTTTGACGGCATGTATTTCGCGGGTGATGGGGCCAAGCTCGATGAGGATGGCGACCTATGGCTGCTGGGCAGAGTCGACGATGTCATGAACGTTTCTGGGCACAGACTCTCAACCGCAGAGATTGAGTCCGCCTTGGTATCGCACCCCTTCGTCGCCGAGGCTGCCGTTGTCGGAGCCAAGGATGAAACAACCGGTCAAGCAGTAGTTGCCTTCGTGATCCTCCGAAGGTCACAAGAGGATTCACTCGGCAGCGAGGACGACACCTCGAAGGTGCTGCGCGATCACGTCGCCAAAGAAATTGGACCAATTGCAAAACCCAGAACCATTTTTGTGGTGAACGAATTACCAAAGACTCGCTCTGGCAAGATCATGCGACGCCTACTGAGAGATGTTGCCGAAGATCGCCCGATCGGCGATGTCACAACCTTGGCTGACACTTCGGTAATGGACACCATCACCGGACGCATCAGCGCAGGAGCTAACGAGTAACAGAAAGCAAAAACCCCGGCACAGGTTTTCTGGCCGGGGTTTTTCTTTTGGTGCTATTTGAATTCAACGATGAGCTCAACCTCAACTGGGGCATCGAGCGGCAAGACAGCAACACCAACAGCACTTCTGGCATGAGCTCCGGCTTCGCCGAAGGCCTTTGCCAATAGCTCAGAGGCTCCGTTGACTACACCTGGCTGACCAGAGAACTCTGGGGTTGAGGCAACAAAGCCGACCACTTTGACAACCCTGGTCACGCGAGAGAGGTCTCCAATCACGCTCTTGACCGCGGCGATTGCATTGAGCGCGCAGCGCTGAGCAATCTCCTTGGCAAACTCTGGGCTGACCTCAGCTCCAACCTTGCCGGTTGCCATCAACGCCCCGTCGACAAGTGGGATTTGACCTGCGGTAAAGACAAGGTTTCCGGAGATGATTGCTGGAACATATGCTCCAGCTGGAACCGCAACCGGAGGCAGCTCTAAGCCAAGCTCGGCAAGTTTTTGCTCAACAGTCATTTACTGCACCTCACGCTTAAAGAAGGCAATCAGGCCACCCTGAGGGCCTTGAGTTACGTGAACCAGCTCCCATCCTTGGGCGCCCCAGGTGTTGAGAATCTGGGTCTCTTTGTGAAGTAGCAGTGGTGTGGTGACGTATTCCCACTTGGTCATTTACAGCTCCGTTTCAGAAAGCAAAAGGTAACCTAGAGTCTATGTCCGCAAAGCGACCTAAGACTTGGCTTAACTTTCTGAAGTTCAGCATGCTTAGCGCAGTCGCTGGCATGCTGACCGTGGCGATCATGGCCCCGGCAGTTGCCGTTGCGGGTGTTGTCGCTAACCAGGGTGTTGGGATGTTTGAAGCCCTGCCCAACTACATTCGCCCCGTGAATGCTTCTCAGTCTTCGACGATCTATGCACTTCGAGATGGCAAGCCAGAGAGAATCGCAACTTTCTACCACGAGAACCGCATCGAGGTTCCTTTTGAAGAGATCTCGCCAAACCTAATCAATGCGGTTTTGGCCACCGAAGACCCTAGGTTCTACCAACACGGCGGCGTGGACATCCTCTCTCTAATCCGAGCAACGCTCACTAACCTCGCCACCTTCGGGGATGGCCCTGGTGCATCAACAATCACCATGCAATACGTGCGGCAATCGATGGTTGAGGTCGCAAACCTAACCGGCGATGCAGAGGCTATCGCGGAGGCCACCGAGGTTTCGGTGGAGCGCAAGCTGCGTGAAATCAGACTTGCAATTGCGCTTGAAAACGAGGTTTCGAAGAAGGATATCTTCGCCGGATATCTGAACTTGGTTTTCCTTGGAAACCAGATCAACGGAGTTGAAACAGCTTCTCAGTATTACTTCGGCACCAGCGCGAAGAACCTCAACGTTCCCCAAGCTGCTTACCTCGCTGGCATGCTCAAGTCCCCCAACGACTACAAGCCAGACCGCGCCAGCAACCTTGAGCGGGGTATTGGAAGACGCAACTACGTCATCCAGAACATGGCGGACATCGGCTACATCTCTCAAGAACAGGCCGATGCCTACAAGGCAAGTCCAATTCAAACCAAGATAACTCCAACCACTCCTGGCTGCGAGAAGAACCAGGTAGCTGCTTACTTCTGCGATTACGCAGTTTGGACCGTGAGAAATTCGACCGAGTTTGGTGTCACCGCAGAAGATCGCGAAATGCTGCTTCGCCGCGGTGGTCTCGAGATTTACACAACCCTTGACCTAGATGTTCAAGACGTTGCCTACAAGGCGACCATGGATGCCCTTCCACCTGACAATGAGTGGAGTTTTGGAACAGCCTCTGTATCCATTGAAGCTGGAACCGGTCGCGTTATTGCCATGGTGCAGAACCGATTCTTTGATCAAAGTTCTGAACCCGAACAGGGTCGCACCAGCGTGAACTTCAACACGGACAAACCCTTTGGTGGCTCATCAGGCTTCCAGCCCGGCTCCACCTACAAAATCTTCACCCTTGCCGAGTGGCTCAAGAGCGGTCGAAGCTTGGGTGACTTCGTCGACGGTCGAATCAAAACCGGCGAAGACGTAGATCAAGACGGAGAAATAGACCCCGTCAAGATTTGGGATGTCTCGAAAGACTTCAGGGCCAACTGCGGTTCCGTGGTTGGGTTCTGGGAGGTAAACAACTCAGGAGATAAGACTGAGAACCAAATCTCGGTTGCCCGTGCCGTAGTCACCTCGCAGAACACCGCTTTCGCAGCGATGGCATCCAAGGTTGACCTTTGTGATATTCGCAATACCGCCATGGACTTTGGGGTCAAGCGCGCTGATGGCACAGAGTTGCTCTACGTACCCGCCACAATCTTGGGCACCAACGAAATTTCACCACTCACTATGGCTGCCGCTTATGCCGCCATTGCCAATAACGGAGTGCACTGCACCCCGGTAGCAATTGACAAGGTGATCCTTCGCAAGACCAATGAGGAGCTTCCTGTTCCACAAACTGTCTGCAAGCAAGCTGTCACCCCTGATATCGCAGCTGCAATGTCGCATGCCCTTCGAGCAGTTATGACCGGCGGCACAGGAAGTGCGTCAAATCCAAACGATGGCACCCCACTTGCCGGTAAGACCGGAACCACAGACTCACGAGTCCACACCTGGATGATTGGCTACTCATCCAAGGTCGCAACCGCGACCTGGGTTGGAAACGTTACTGGGCTTACAAGCCAATCCAACAAGAGCGTCAATGGCCGTCAGGTTTCGACCATTCGTCATGCTATCTGGCGCGCAATCATGGCAAACGTGAACGAAAAGTATGGTGGAGACCCATTCCCCGAAGCTGACCCGAAATACGTTTCGCCAACCATGCTGGCGGTTCCGAACGTCACAACATTTGAACCAGAGAGTGCGAAAACTCAGCTGATTGCAGAGGGATTCAACGTCTCTATGGAACGATCGGTTCCATCCTCCGCTCCAGCAGGCACGATCGCATACACAATCCCTGCAGCCGGTGAGGCTGCTGTTAGGGGAACGATTGTCAAGGTGTTCACTTCAAGAGGTGGTCAAGTTACAGTTCCGCGTGTGGCAGGACTGAGCATTGAGGATGCCACTGCAACTCTGCAGAACCTTGGCTTTACCGTGACTCTCCCCCAGCGCTC
>CAYTOH010000019.1:3110-5644 GCA_964439375.1 uncultured Aquiluna sp. | reverse complement strand
AAGCCAGACCTAGTGGTCAACACGGGTGACAACCTAGGGCATGCCAATGCCATAAACCCAGCCCTTAGAGCACTGGGAGCACTCGCAGATTTCCCTGGCGTTTTTGTGAATGGATCCAATGATTATCGAACTCCCGAACTGCGCAATCCACTTCGCTACTTTCGCGGCCCCTCGGAGGTCTCGCAAATAAGAAATCTCGACACCAAGCGGTTTACGGATGAGCTTGAGAACTTTGGCTGGAAGAACCTAAACAATCGCTCCGCACAAATCCAAATCGGCGAGCAGAATATTGGTTTCATGGGGCTGGATGATCCCCATGAGAATCTTGACGATCTAGATTCCCTTCCGGACCAAGCTAAAGAACTCGATTCAAGCGATGTTCTTTTCGGAGTCGCCCATGCCCCTTATCTCAGGGTGATCGAGGCCTTCACAACAAAGGGTGCTGCACTAACCCTTGCTGGCCACACGCACGGTGGTCAGATATGTCTGCCTGGTGGCAGGGCACTGGTTTCCAACTGCGACCTTCCAACCGAATACGCAAGCGGACTCTCAGGCTGGAGCTTTGAAGACAAGCAGAGTGTTCTTCACGTTTCAAACGGGATTGGCTGCTCCATTTATGCACCGGTGCGGCTGTTTTGTCCGCCTAGTGCCACTTTGCTCGAACTCAGTTAGCCAAGTTCAGCGGCAACGAGCTCTGCAATCTCATAGGTATTGAGAGCAGCTCCCTTGCGCAGGTTATCTCCGACAACAAACATGTCGATGGTATTTGGGAAGTCTTCAGATTGCCTGATGCGGCCAACAAAAGTTGGGTCTTGGCCTGCAACGTGAGCGGGAGTTGGGTAGACGCCGTTTGCAGGATCATCCATCACAACAACTGTTGGCTGAGCCTCAAGCACGCTTCTAACCTCAGCCACGGTCAGTGGCTTTGCAAAAGTGGCGTGAACAGCTAGCGAGTGCGAAACCTGAACTGGAACTCGAACACAGGTTGCAGCAACCTTGAGGTCCTTGATGCCAAGAATCTTCCTTGACTCGTTTCTTACCTTCAGCTCCTCTGAGGTGTGACCGCCGTCCTTCACTGAGCCTGCAAGCGGAATAACGTTCAGCGCAATCGGTGCAGCCCATGGCGAGGCAGACTGATCAACTCCTTGTGCAGCGAGAGTCTTTCCAACACTGTCGGTTGTTAGTCCTGCCTCTGAGTTAGTGGCAACTGCCGCTATCTCCCGGGTCAGGCGCTCAATTCCCTCGGCACCCGCTCCTGAAACGGCCTGGTAGCTAGCCACGACCAGCTCAGTTAGCTGCCACTTCTGGTGCAGGGCGCCCAGCGCAGCCATCATGGTCAACGTCGTGCAGTTAGGGTTTGAAATAATGCCGAGTGGCCTGGACTTGGCCGCGAAGGGATTAACCTCTGGGACGACCAGCGGGACCTCAGGGTTCATTCGGAAGGCGGCAGAGTTGTCAACGCAAACCACACCTTTGGCGGCGGCAATGGGTGCCCAAACTTCGGAAACCTCATCCGGGACGTCAAACATAGCGATGTCGATGCCGTCAAAGGCAGACTCTTCTAGCGCCACCACAGTGTGTGGGGTGCCGTGAACCATGATCTGCTTCCCTGCACTTCTGGGTGAAGCAATCAGGCGAATCTCGCCCCAGATGTTCTCGCGGTTATTGATGATGTCGACCATTACAGTGCCGACGGCTCCGGTTGCACCAACCAGGGCTAGGTTTGGCTTAGACATTTATTACCTTCCAGTTCCTGCGTAAACCACCGCAGTGTCGGCAGCATCCAGCTCAAAGGCGGTGTGAACAATTCGAGTCGCTTCTTTGAGCTGGTCAGCTCGGGTGACAACCGAAATGCGAATCTCCGAGGTGGAAATCATCTCGATGTTGATTCCAGCCTTTGCCAAAGCGCCGAAGAGCTTTGCTGAAACACCAGAAGAGGTCTTCATTCCGGCTCCGACGATTGAAAGCTTTCCGATCTCGTCGTCATAGTTGATTGCCTGGAAACCGACCTCGGCTTGCTTAGCGCGCAATGCTTCGACAACTTTGTGTCGATCTCCGTGTGGGAGGGTGAACGAGATATCTGAGAGATGAGTCTCCGTTGTTGAAACGTTCTGAACGATCATGTCGATGTTCGCCCCAGCTTCGGCAACAATTCGGAATAGCTCAGCAGCCTTTCCGGGGCGGTCTGGAATGCCGACAACTGTGATCTTGGACTGAGTGTCGTCAGTTGCAACTCCTGAAACTAGTGGCTCTTCCATGTCATCTCCTGGCTTGTTGGTGTAAACGAGGGTTCCCGGGTCAAGGCTGAACGTCGAACGCACTCGAAGTGGAACTTGGTGACGCCGAGCAAACTCCACGGCACGGATATAAAGAATCTTGGCGCCCGACGACGAGAGCTCGAGCATGGAATCAATGTCGATCTGGGCTAGCTTGTGTGCCCTGGGAACAACTCTTGGGTCTGCGGTGTAGACGCCATCAACGTCTGAGTAGATCTCGCAAATGTCGGCCTTGAGTGCGGATGCCAAGGCAACTGC
>CAYTOH010000019.1:0-3010 GCA_964439375.1 uncultured Aquiluna sp. | reverse complement strand
CGTCTGAGTAGATCTCGCAAATGTCGGCCTTGAGTGCGGATGCCAAGGCAACTGCCGTGGTATCAGACCCACCCCTGCCCAAAGTGGTTACATCTCCAGATTCAAAGCTAAAGCCCTGGAATCCAGCAACGATTGCAATCTCACCGGCATCCATGGCCTCACGAACTCTGGTTGGTTCAATCTTCCAGATGCGAGCAGCGCCGTGAGTGTTGTCAGTTGAAATGCCAGCCTGAAATCCTGTGAAGGATTTTGCTTTGCCGCCCTGCTCATTGATTGCAAGTGCAAGCAGTGACATTGAGATTCGCTCACCTGCGGTTAGCAGCATGTCCATTTCCCTGGACTGTCTTCTGGTCGCAACAGAATCCGCGAGGTCGATTAGCTCATCGGTCGTGTCGCCCATTGCAGAGACAACAACGCAAACTTTGTGGCCGTCTGCCTGAGTTTGGAGGACGCGCTGCGCTACGTGCTTAATCTTTTCGGCATCAGCAACTGATGAACCACCGAACTTTTGCACGATTAGCGCCAACGAACACTCCTAATTGATTGGGATTTAGGCCAGCACTGGCATTGTGCCAAAGTCTAGTTGACTCTTCGCCTGCCCTCAAAGGCTCTGCCCAATGTCATGTCATCTGCATATTCCAGATCTCCGCCGACCGGAAGGCCCGATGCAAGCTTGGAAACAGTGATTTCCATTGACCCCAAGAGCCTTGATAGGTAGGTCGCTGTCGCCTCACCTTCCAGGTTTGGGTTAGTAGCCAAGATGACTTCCTTGACCCCGGGATCGGCCAAGCGCTTCATCAAATCCTTGATGCGAAGCTGGTCTGGGCCAACACCCGCAATCGGAGAGATAGCGCCGCCAAGCACGTGATACAGGCCTCTAAACTCCCTGGTTCTCTCAATAGCAGCGATGTCTTTGGATTCTTCCACCACGCAAATTGCGCTCAGGTCGCGCTTGGGATCGATACAGATGCCACAGCGTTCTGACTCAGAAATGTTGGAGCAGACCTCACAAAAACGAACCTTTTTCTTTACCTCTTGCAATGCATTTGAGAGGGCATGGGCAACCTCTGCATCGGCCTCAATCAGGTGAAAGGCAATTCTTTGTGCGGACTTGGGTCCCACACCAGGGAGTCGGCCTAGCTCATCAATTAGATCCTGAACGGCACCCTCATACATCAGCTATCGCCCTTCAGGGGTTCGGCCCCAAGAACCTCGCGAAGCATAAATTCTCCGGCCTTTTCTTCGATCTGAACTGGAGCAACTGGGATGGCCTCTGTGGCATCCTCTAGCTCTTCCTCAGACACAAACTCTTCTGGCGGAGTTGGCTCAATCACTGGAGCCACGGGAGCCACCGATGGAGCATCTGCGACCTTGGCCTTGTATTTCACCTTGACGCCGAACTGTTCAAAGATCACCTGACGCAAAACCTCTGCAGCACCCTGAGAGCTTTTGAAAACTTCAACGTCTTTTTGACTCTGGAACAAAAGGGTTAGAACTTCATCCTGGTAATCCAGCACCTTAGTTGTGAAGGCAACTGCCCAGGCTGATCTTGATTGCTTGGCAAGGGCGTCAAGAATGCCCTGCCAACCACTCTTGAACCCAGCGGTGCTGAGAGCGCCAACGGGCGGAACGACCTTTGTCGGCTGCGACGCTGTCTTGGGTAGCTCCGGAGCACTGGCCTCTGGAGTCTTTGCTGGAGCTTGGGCTTCCGCTGCCGGTGCTGATTTAGCTGCAACCACCTCAGCCGCTTTGGGGCTAGGGCTCGATGTGGCAGGAGCAACGGGTTTCACAGGAGTCGAAGAGGCATCGATTGCGGGAGCAAGCACGCGTGCGCAAAGAAGTTCTAGTTGAAGCCGGGGGTTAGAGGAGGCAGTGGTGTCAGAGAGTGCCCTCGAGGTTGCCTCTGCTGCCGCGGTGAGTTGAGAGAGTCCAAATCGATTTGCTTGAATCGTGAGAACATCGAACTGCTCCGGACCTAGACCGCGAAGAATCGCTCTAGCACCATCGCCTAGAGAAGATACGAGCATTAGATCGCGAAGTCTTTCGAGCAGATCCTCGAGGAATCTCCTGGCGTCTTGACCAGCCTGAATCACCTTGTCTACCGCGCTGAATGCTTTGGCCGCATCAAGCTCGGCGAATGCATCAATAACTTCACTCATCAACTGGTCGTGAGTGAAGCCAAGCAAGTTCACAGCGCGATCGTAGGCAATCTCTTTGCTGTCGCTTCCAGCAATGAGCTGATCGAGTAGCGACAAAGAATCACGGACCGATCCGCCGGATGCTCTAACTACCAGTGGTAGCACTCCACCCTCGGCGCTGTAACCTTCGGCGGCGAGCAAGGACTGAAGGTATTCAAGTAGTTCACCCGGAGGAACCAGGCGGAAAGGGTAGTGGTGGGTTCTAGAGCGAATTGTCCCGATGACTTTTTCTGGCTCAGTGGTAGCGAATATGAACTTCACATGCTCTGGCGGCTCTTCAACAATCTTGAGGAGCGCATTGAAACCCTGGGTGGTAACCATGTGAGCCTCATCGAGGATAAAGATTTTGTATCGGTCACGCGCCGGAGCAAAAATCGCTCGCTCCCTGAGCTCTCGAGCATCGTCAACGCCGTTATGAGACGCCGCGTCAATCTCAACGACATCTAGTGAACCGGAGCCTCCACGACTTAGCTCAACGCAGCTAGGGCATTTGCCGCATGGGGTGTCAGTTGGCCCTTCTGCGCAGTTCAGGCACCTGGCCAAAATGCGAGCGGATGTGGTCTTGCCGCAGCCTCGTGGGCCCGAGAAAAGATATGCGTGGTTGACCCGGTCTGCGCGAAGCGCCGACATGAGGGGCTCAGTGACTTGAGACTGCCCAATCAGCTCAGAGAAGGACTCCGGGCGGTATCTGCGATAAAGGGCTGTGGTCACATCCAAAGCTTAATGCGCCGAAACGACATTGAGTTCCGCGAGCTAAGGGTGTGGATAAAAAGGGACCCCCCGTGCACCCATCAGAGCTCAGTTACCCTTGC
>CAYTOH010000018.1:0-11793 GCA_964439375.1 uncultured Aquiluna sp. | reverse complement strand
GGAGCGGTGACCCCATCATTGAGAACCTCCTCGAGGTCCTTAGGGTCAATAGAGGTTGGGAGAAAGTCTCGAATCGATCTTCTTGATAGCGCCAGCTCGCGCCAGCTTTGGTAACTCAACATCCTTGAATGCTAAGCCCCAAAAGTCTTTAGTTTGAGCACCATCAACTAGGAAAAAAGTCAAACCCCTGAGACACTTGGTAGTTATGGAGTCACTAGCGGTACTCGTCAGCATTATCTTCATCGGACTTATCGTCTTTAGCTTGGCGACGGTCTTTGTGGCGATTCAAACCAGGCGAGGAAAACTGCGGTTTTGGGTTGCGATGATCTTCAACATCATCACCGGGCTACTCGCAGCCTGGGGGATAAGTGTCGCGTGGGCTTTGGGTCTGATTCCAATGCTGGGCTTGGTTATCTCTTCGATAATCCTGACTTGGCCAGCGAAGAGAAAGCCTCAGTAGCGATCATCCCGGAGCACTTCTACCGAGCTCACCCAGCAGCTGCAGGCATAGTGCGGAAAGTAGCTAACACTTAGTAGCTCAAGTACCGGGTCCACGAGGTCGCTATGAACAACAATCTCTAGCTTTATGTTGCCACCCTCTAGGTCGCCATTGCGCTGATTGCGGGGACCCGCGCCCGTTGCATCGGTGACTGTATATCCCTTGGCTCCAAGTTTGGTGATGTCTCTTACCAACCGAGCTTCGAGCGCTGCTTCTATCACAATCGTGATTAGCTTCCGCTGCTTTAGATTCATAGACCCAATCCTTCTAGGTAGACGCTGAGTGAGACAAGCAGTGGTATGCCAACTATCAGATTGAATGGGAACGTGATCCCCAAGCTCGCGGTCAGGTAAATACCCGGGCTTGCCTCCGGCAAAGCCAGACGAACGGCAGCGGGAGCTGCTATGTAGGAGGCGGATGCTGCCAACACTCCCAAAACTGCACTTCCACCCAAACTCAAGCCAGCTAGTTGGCCACCGACAACACCCAAAGATCCAGCCAGAATAGGGAAAAGCGTGCCGAAGGCAACTATGCCCAGACCGGCCTGCTTGATATCTGGCAACCTGCGTCCCGCAACAATGCCCATTTCCAGAAGAAACAAGGTAAGGACCCCAGTAAACAAAGCACCAAAGAACGGCTCGATTCTGGCGTATCCAGAATCTCCTGTTACAAGACCTAAGACCACACCACCCGCGAGGAGAAGAATTGACCTTCCAGCCAATACCTCAAACATCGATTCTCGCCAATCGACTTTCATCGAGAGCCCGCGACTGGCAAGGATCAGCCCCACGATAATCCCCGGTATTTCAAGAATCGCCAGCAAAGTCGCCAGGTATCCCTCGACAAACATCTTCTGAGACTCAAGAAAAATCAGGGCTGCGGTGAAGGTGACCAAAGAGGTAGACCCGTAGTGCGCCGCAACCGCACCCTTGTTGATCGAATCAAGCTTTGTCATGAATCCCAAGCCCCAGTAAGCAAGCAGGGGGGTTACGATGCCAAGCATCATGGTCACCACCACCGGTAACCAAATTTCACTAAGCGTGGCGTTTGAAAGAGCCACGCCGCCCTTGATACCTAGTCCTAGCAGCAGATAAATCGAAAGACCTTGATAAACGGCCTCTGGCAGACGGAGATCTGACTTCACTGCTACGGCAATGAGACCCAGGGCAAAGGCTAGAACCGGCGGCGAGGTTAGGTTTTGCAGTGCAACTTCCCAAAGGGTCACTTCTGCTCCTCTCCTGCGTTCAGCTAAATCAAGCCGAACCGTTGCCATTCAATTGACATGCTAGCCTCAAGGCCACTTTTCGCTTGCAGGACAAGGTTAGCGAAAGAAATCCAAAAGTAGAAAAAATTTTCTAGAAAATGTTTTCCACTATTCTCAGCCGAACTTTCCGAGGTATTCGATTAGGTCGCCAACAGTGCGGTCTTGGCTCGTTAGGTGTCGCAACGGAGCTGATCTGTTGATTTTGTAGTTGTTGCGACGGCCGAGTTTTGTCTTGGTGAGGTAACCACCTTCAACCAGGTCGTGAAGTACATTCATGACCGACCGGGTGGTAACTCCGAGGATCAATGCCAACTCATCAATTTTGTAGTCGGGGTTTTTGTCCAAGGCGATCAGCACGTGTGCATGGTGGCCTAGAAACGTCCAGGTACTTCTAGTCACAACTCTCCTCTCGCCTAGCTCAAGACTAAGTCAAGCAATCGAATGGGAAAAGAGGCCCTCCCCAGATTTAGAGAAGTGGCAAAAGTGCCCACAGACCAGCGCTTAGCGCTGATACGCCGAGTAGCTGGAGGTTCATCTTCAGGGTGTACTGGCTCTCCTTGCGGACCGCATGTAGCCAGATTGCCCCAACCATTGTGACCGCAAGACCAACACCGGCTGCAACGGCAAACCAAATTGCCCAGGTAAAGCCAAGCAGATAGCCGGCCGGGGCCAACAAAAGCCCGGCTGCTCCTAGTAGCTCAAGGTATGCAATCGCCCTTGCCACAGAAACGGGGAGCTTCTCCAACCATCCGAAGCCTGCCTGGAGCATTGTCTCTTTGGAGGCTGTGGCCTTGAATTTGGCGGCCTTGAAGAAGGAGTAGGCGGTGAATCCCGAAACTACATAAGCGGCGATGATTAGGACGATATCCATAGTGCTCCAATAAGTAAAGGTGGACTAGACAATTTCTGTCTACCTTACATTATGTTTTTTGCTTGATACTCTTAGGACATGGAAATCAAGGCAGAGTGCGAGCGAAAAGCCGGGGGCTGGCGAGTTCGCGTTCCCGAACTCGACAACCTGCTGATCTCAACTAAGCGCTTGGATAGCGCAACCGAGCAAATCAAAGATCTCGTCCACGAGTACCAGGGCATTGATCGCTGCGAGGTTATTGTCAAAGTGGAGACTTCGATGCCTGGGATCATGTGTGATCTCGAGACAGCTCAAGAAAAAATGCGCGAAGCGAATCGGCTTCAAGAAGAGGCTTCCAAGGAGATTCGAGAAGTGGTGTCAAGGCTTCGCGCAGAGGGTTTGAGCATGCGCGACATCGGAGTTCTGTTGAGAATCTCCCCGCAGCGAGTAGCACAGCTAGCGGAGACCGCTTAGTCTTTCGGCTATGTCAACGACGACCAAAGTCACCACCGAAGTTCGCGGTCACCTACTTCTCATCGGCCTAAACCGCCCGGAGAAACTCAATGCGGCAGACCTTGAGATGCTGCACGGCCTCTCGCTGGCTTATGCGAAGTTGGATGAAGACCCAGAACTCAGATGCGGCGTGGTTTTTGCCCACGGCGACCACTTCACTGCCGGTCTTGACCTGATGGATTTGGGCCCTCGCTTGCAAGCCGGTCAACTAACACTGGTTCCGGAAGGTGGCATAGATCCCTGGGCAATGGCCACAAGGCCAGTATCGAAGCCGGTGGTCATGGCAACCCGCGGAACATGTTTCACTTTGGGAGTAGAGCTGGCCTTAGCCTCAGAGGTGGTGATTGCCGCAAACGACTCCAAGTTCGCACAGCTCGAGGTGTCACGGGCGATTATGCCCTTTGGAGGAGGAACAATCAGGTTTCCTGAAGTAGCGGGCTATTCAAACGCAATGCGCTATTTGCTCACAGGAGACAGCTTTGGGGCTCACGAGGCATTGCGAATGAACCTTGTAACCGAGGTTGTCGAACCCGGAGAAGAGCTGGGCAGGGCAATCGAAATAGCTCAGCGGATAGCTGAGCAAGCGCCCCTTGCGGTGCAGGCGACCCTTGCGTCGGCTAGGAATCGCGCTAACCCGGCCGAAGCTAAAGAGGTGTTCACTCGACTCGCCGCCCTACTTGGCAGTAATGATGTCAAGCGAGGAATGATGGCATTCATGACAAAGACGAAGGCAGAGTTCAAAGGCGACTGACTTGTCTGATACCTCTGAGTCATTAGGTAGTTGTTTGTAGGTATCCCATAATTTCGCGGTAACCGAATTCGTTCCGTTTGTTGCCGCCCGAGAACTTTCTGAACCCTCGCTTTTCACCCTGGATAGTTGTGAGTGACTTGTTGCGAGGTGAATCATGAATTTCAATGAAGATGTTCAACTTGATGTTGCCGAGGTCGGTGAACTTGTTCTCGGAAGATGGGCCGATGTAAGGCGCCACACCCGCGCAGTAATCCAGGAGCACGAGCTCTACAAGGTCGAAGGCCTTCCGATGGACAAGCATCGCGAGCAGGTGCTCAAACAGCTCAAAACTCTAGTGAAGGCGGGTGCCACCCAGTACGGCTTCCCAGCTGAACTTGGGGGCCGAAGCGACCCTGGTGCGTCATTGGCAAGCTTTGAAGAACTCGTTTTCGCTGACCCCTCGTTGCAGATCAAGTTCGGCGTGCAGTGGGGCTTGTTTGGATCTGCGATTTTGTATCTTGGCACCGACTTCCACCACAAGAATTTCTTGCCAGCTGCCGTGACCCTAGAGACTCCGGGTGTTTTTGCCATGACCGAAACCGGTCATGGTTCTGATGTTGCATCAATCGGAACGACCGCGACCTATGATCCAGCAACTGAAGAGTTTGTGATTCACACGCCAAACCGACACAGCTACAAGGACTACTTAGGAAATGCAGCACTACACGGTGAAGCAGCGGTGGTATTTGCCCAGCTTTACACCCAGGGCGAGCACCATGGTGTCCACGCCTTCTTTGTCCCAATAAGGCGTAAGGGCAAGCTTTTACCTGGTGTAGGCAGTGAAGACGATGGCCTAAAAGGTGGCCTAAATGGCATTGATAATGGCCGACTGTTCTTCAACCAGGTCAGAATTCCCAGAGCAAACATCCTGAACCGTTATGCCGATGTTGACCGTGACGGAACATACCGATCGAGCATCGAGTCCCCTGGAAGAAGGTTCTTCACCCAGCTTGGAGCTTTGGTTCAGGGCCGAGTGTCACTGACCGGAGCCGTGACTAATGCACAAAAGCTCGCTCTCGACATTGCTGTTCGCTACGGAGAAGAGCGTAAGCAGTTCGCTGGGCCAGATGGTCGGGAGCGCACCCTGATGGATTATGGCCGTCACCAGCGAAGACTGCTGCCGCTAATCGCCCGAACCTATGCCCAGATCTTCACTCACCATGAACTTCTAGACCAGTTTCACGCTGTATTCAGCGGACAAAACGACACTGAAGAGTCAAGACAGGATCTTGAAACTGTTGCCGCAGCGGGCAAGGCTCTCAGCACCTGGTATGCCCTTGACACCATTCAGCAGGCCAGAGAGGCGTGCGGAGGGCAAGGGTTCATGGCTGAACACCGGCTAACCGGTCTTCGAGCAGACCTCGATGTCTATGTCACCTTCGAAGGTGACAACAATGTTCTGCTTCAGCTTGTTGCAAAGCGTCTGTTGGGTGATTATGCCAAGGCATTCAAGTCCCCTGACTTCGGAACCCTTGCTCAATATGTTGCTGGCCAAGCAGCCGAGGCTGCCATCAATCGTGGTGGACTCAGGGGCCTAGCTCAGAAGATGGTGGATTTTGGATCCACAGCCCGGTCCGTCGGCTACGTCAAGGATGAAGAGCACCAGCACCAGCTATTAGCCGACCGTGTCCACACCATGGTTGCAAACCTGTCATCGAAACTGAAGCACTCGGGTCCCAAAGATCCAGTCTTGGAGGCAGAGCTATTCAACCGAAATCAGAATGATTTGATCCTGGCTGCAAAGGCACATGGTGAACTGATCCTCTGGGAGGCTTTTACCTCAGCACTAAAGCGCATCAAGGATCCGCAGACCCTGCAGATTATGACTTGGTTGAGAGACCTCTATGGCTTTGGAGTACTGGAGGAGAACCTGGCCTGGTATTTGGTCAATGGCCGCTTGAGTTCCTCACGAGCTCAAGCGATTACTGAATACATCGACACCAGGCTGCTACCGAGAATCCGCCCCCACGCAATCGCTTTGGTGGATGCATTCGAGCTAACACCAGGGCTAGTTCGCACAGATTTGGCTAAGCAAGAGGCCGCACGTCGCAACGACGTCGACCAGATGGTGAGGAACTAATGAAATCCCAAGACGTTTACTTCGTGGATTGGGTTAGAACCCCTTTTGGTAAAGCTGGTGAGAAGGGCGTTTACTGGAATACCCGTGCCGATGACCTAGTCGTGAAGGCCATGATTGGGCTTTTGGAAAGGCACCCAGAGCTGCCCAAAAGTGCAATTGATGATGTAGCAATCGCTGCAACAACCCAAAAGGGCGACCAGGGTTTAACCATCGGCCGCACATCAGCCATTTTGGCTGGGCTACCTAACTCGGTCCCTGGATATGCCATCGACAGGATGTGCGCCGGGGCGATGACCGCGGTAACCACAACCGCCAGCGCAATCGGTATCGGTGCTTACGACATAGCGATCGCAGGTGGAGTCGAGCACATGGGTCGTCATCCCATGGGGTTTGATGCGGACCCGAACCCAAGGTTTTTATCGGAAAAGCTAGTCTCTCCCGATGCACTAAACATGGGCTGCACCGCAGAGAAAATTCATGACCGGTTCCCGCACCTAACCAAGGAGAGGGCCGATGCTTTCGCGGTCGGTTCTCAGCAAAAGGCAGCCAAGGCATACAGCGAGGGCAAGATTCAGGGTGACCTCATTCCTGTTTCTGCAGCTTCAACCCAAGGCTGGAGCCTTGTCACCCAAGATGAGTTACTGCGCCCAGATTCAACCATTGAGGGCATGAAGGACCTAAAGACCCCGTTCCGCCCCCACGGCAAAGTTACAGCAGGAAACGCATCTCCCCTTACCGATGGCGCAACCGTCTCTCTGCTTGCGGGAGCTGAGGCGGTAAAGAAATTTGGGCTTAAGCCAAGGATGCGAATGGTCTCCTTTGCTTTCGCAGGCGTTGAGCCGGAAATCATGGGCATCGGACCCATCCCAGCCACCGAGAAAGCACTTGAGAAGGCTGGTCTCTCGATTTCAGATATTGGATTCTTCGAGATCAACGAAGCCTTTGCTATTCAGGTTTTGTCTTTCCTTGACCACTTCGGTCTTGCCGATGATGACCCGAGAGTAAACCCATGGGGCGGTGCCATCGCCTTTGGCCACCCGCTCGCCTCGTCTGGCGTGCGACTCATGAACCAGCTATCTAGGCACTTTGAAGCCAACCCTTCAGTCCGTTATGGCATGACCACGATGTGCATTGGCCTGGGCATGGGCGGCACTGTCATCTGGGAAAACACCGCATACAGGGGAAACTAATGGAGAAATACGCGAGTCTGCTTCGCGATGACGAGGTCGTTACAAACTCCTTCGTCTCGGATGTGAAGCTTCCTTCAGGCAAGACTTTGGCACTGATCACCCTTGATAACGGCATGGATCACAATCGTCCAAACACCTTGGGACCCAAGACTTTGCTCCAATTCATCGAAAGGCTTGACGAGCAAAAATCTCGGGCTAGGGCTGGGGAAATACACGCTGTCGCGATTACCGGAAAGCCCTACTACTTGGCGGCTGGAGCAGATCTATCCAAGGTTCACGAAATAACTGACTACCAAGTGGGTCGGCTCATTGCTGAACTTGGGCACGAAGCCCTGGGGAGACTTTCGGAACTTGGGGTTCCAAGCTTTGTATTCATCAACGGTCTTGCACTCGGTGGCGGCCTGGAAATTGCGCTAAACGCCGATTACAGAACCGTGAACCAAGCTGCTCCAGCAATTGCCCTTCCCGAAGTTTTCTTAGGCCTAATTCCAGGCTGGGGCGGCGCATACCTGCTACCGAACCTGATTGGCATCAAGAGCGCCCTCAAGGTCATCATTGAAAACCCACTCAAGCAAAACCGCATGCTCAAGCCCGAAGATGCCCTAGAGCTAGGCATTGTGGATGTCATGTTCGATAGCCCGAGGTTCTTGGAGGAGTCTCTTCTCTGGGCCGATAAGGTGCTCGGTGGGTTGAAGGTGAAGCGCCCCCATGAGCCAGGGATGATTGAAAAGAGCACAATCTGGACCCCCGCGGTTTCGATTGCCCGAGGCATGGTTGAAGAGAAGTTAGGCAAGGTTCCACTTGCCCCCTATCGGGCCCTAGACCTTCTTGCCAGCGCGAAGAGCGTTGATAAAAAGACCGCGTTTGAGCTTGAAGATGCCGCAATCGCAGACTTGATTGCCTCAGACCAGTTCCGTGCCTCAATCTATGCCTTCAACTTGGTTCAAAAGCACGCCAAAAAGCCAACCGGCGCTCCGGATCCCAAGCTTGCAAAGCCGGTTACCAAGGTCGGAGTTGTTGGGGCTGGACTCATGGCCTCTCAGTTCGCACTGCTGTTCCTGCGAAGACTTGAAGTCCCGGTGGTGATCACCGATATCTCCCAGGAGCGAATCGATAAAGGCCTGGCCTATATCCGCCAGGAGCTAGACAAGCTTGTAGAGAAGGGCCGGCTATCAACCGATGATCGCAATCGCTACAGCGCAAACCTCTCGGGCTCACTTGAATACAGCACCTTTACAAAGTGCGATTGGGTCATTGAGGCGGTCTTCGAAGAGCTTGAGATCAAGCGCAAGGTCTTTGCTCAGATCGAAGAACATGTAAGCGAAGACTGCATTTTGGCCACCAACACCTCATCGCTATCAGTGGATGCAATCGGTGCAAACCTGAAAAAACCTGAGCGACTGGTTGGTTTCCACTTCTTTAATCCAGTAGCCGTTATGCCATTGGTTGAGGTTGTCAGAGCCGCGAAGTCCTCGGATGAAGCGATTGCAACCGCGATGAACGTTGCCAAGAAGCTCAAGAAAACTGCGGTAATCACCTCTGACTCTGCAGGATTTGTGGTTAACCGAATTCTTGGATTCTTGCTCGGTGAAGCGATGCGTGCGGTGGATGAGGGTGCGAGTTTTGAGAAAGTCGCAAACGCAATAGCCCCACTCGGGTTGCCCATGAACCCATTTGATCTGCTGGAGCTCGTGGGGCTCAAGGTTGGGGCTCACGTTCTAGATTCCATGCACGCCTTCAACTCGGAGCGGTTCTACGCAAGTGCAAACCTTCACACCCTTGCCGAATACGGCAAGCTCTTAGAGCGTGACGGCAAGGGCAAGATCAAGGGCTATGACCGCAAGGCCATGGAGATTGTTGGCAACACCAAAGACGGTGGTGCTAGCGAGGCTGAGATTTTTGAGCGGGTAAACCTAGGACTTGCCAAAGAGGTCCAGCTAATGCTTCAGGAGAAAGTGGTTGGAACACCTCAGGATGTTGACCTGTGCATGATCATGGGTGCGGGATGGCCTTTCCACCTGGGTGGAATTACCCCCTACCTTGACCGCAGTGGAGCTTCTCAGCGCGCATTCGGAGGTTCTTTCCACACCCCAATGATCATTGGGGTCAGAGACTAAAAGGGGCTGGCACCCAGCTGGCTTGTTATCTCGTAGGCAACTTCGATATTGGCGACAGTATCTGCGTGGGAGTGAACCGGGGATTCTAGTAATCCTTGTGAAACGTAGGAAGCAAGGGCGGTTGCCTGGTAACTCAATCCGTCGTGGCCTTTAACTTGGAAATCATCACGCCAGGATTGCTCGCTGAAGTAAAACTCCTTGTCCCTGAGCCTTATCCCAGAGGGTGCCAGGAACGGCTCATCGATTAGTACCAACCCTTTTTCAAATGAGCAGCTAGCGGAGATCGGAAGGGTTGAGACTCCAGAGATAGTCAACTGGCCGCGAGAGCCGTCCGCATACTCCAAAACCACGAAGCTCTCTTCATCCATACCATCCGGCCTGACTTTGCCTAGGGCCGTGATCTTGACTGGGTTTCCCATGAACTGTTGTGCGATTGCGATTGGGTAGATGCCCATATCGAAGACAATTCCGCCGCCGCCTTTTTGCCAAAGCCTAGGGATAGACCGGTTATCGACGCAGAATGCGGCCGTGACCAATTCGGGCCTACCTAAGTCCCCTGACTCCAGAAGCTGGTTGATGATGTCGGACTGCGGCAGATATCTGGTCCACATAGCCTCCATAGCCAAGACTCCGTTTGCTTTTGCCGCTGTAAGCAACTCGCGGGCCTCAGTTGGAAGATAAGTGATCGGCTTTTCAACCAAAACATGCTTTCCGGCAGAAATAGCGAGCATTGCGTGTTCGAAGTGATCGCTCATGTGGCTTGCGATGTAAACCACATCCACTTCCGGATGAGCAACTAACTGCTCGTAGCTCTCCAGCACAAGCGGAATACCAAACTCCTTGCCAACTTCGGTGGCTCTGCCTGGCGTCCTTGATGCGACAGCGTGAATCTGCTGGTTGGTGTGAGCCTGAACCGCACCAATGAAGGTCTTCGCAATTGCCCCGGGGCCAATGACCCCCCAGCGCAGGCTCGGAACCGAATTGGGGTCGATTGTGCGAGGTAAGGGAAGCTTCATGGGGTCAGTTTAGGACGGTATCCTGTAACCCGCGGTTCGAGGAGGAAGAGGTTATGTCTAGTAAATCCTTCACCTCTTCAATACCAATCACCCAGCCAATTCGAATCGCCTTCGACCGCTCATCAAGAAACTACAAGTTGGCAGCCCTACTTGCCTACCCCGGTCTATTTGCGGTTATGGCAGGAGATGCCATTAGATACTCAGTGGGCTGGGCAGGCTGGGCAGTGCTCATCGGAATCGGGATCATTGCGACCATTGCGGCGCTCGCAATTAGGAGGCCGGCGAAGATATTCACCCGGATCCCCGAGCCCCTGATTCTGCTGCTCGTGTTGATGGCCTTGAGCCTGATTTGGTCGCAGTACCGACCTATGACTTTGTTGGCTATTGCTTTGCAGCTTGGCACAACACTTTTCGCGCTTTTCTTAGCGAGTCACTTTGGCTGGCGCCAATTGCTTCATATCTTGGCTAACACCGTCAGATTTATCCTGGTTAGCTCTCTGCTAATGGAACTGTGGGCTGCCCTAGCAGGGCCGATTGCCCCTCTCTTTCCAAACTATGAAGGAGATGAACCACCCTCCGCAAGCTATTTGTGGGTCCAGGGCAATCTGTTCGAGTTTGAGCGCATTCAGGGAATTGTTGGCAATGCAAACCTTCTGGCCTTTATTGGTGTTCTTGGTATTTTGCTTTTCCTTATTGAGTTGATTGTCACCAACAGCAGACGTTGGATCCCGTCTCTCTCAATCACCTTGGCGATTGTGCTAACCGTGTTGGCCAACAGCGCGAGTATGACTGTGGCCATGGTGCTGATTGCTTTCGCCGGTCTGATAGCCATCTTTGCCGAGGGCAGGCCAAAACCTGTCAGACATCGCATCTATCGCTGGGCTATTGCATTTTTAGCCGTGGCCAGCGCCTTGGGCGTGGTGTTCAGAACTCAGGTTTTTGATCTACTGGACAGATCCCCTGATGCAACTGGCCGCTTCTACATCTGGGAAAAAGTCTTTGGATTGATTCTTGAAAAACCCTTAGAGGGATGGGGCTGGATTAGCTACTGGGTTCCAGGGGTAGAGCCCTTCGAGGGTCTGGTCGTAATCAACAATGTGCCCATGTATCACGCTCATAACGCCTACCTAGACATCTGGCTGCAGCTTGGCGTCGCAGGCATCGCTTTACTGATTTGGCTCATGGTCTCTGTTTTCGCAAGGCTCTGGACGGTGGCTGTTCGCCACACAAATCCCCTTTACCTTTTCCCACTTTTCATTTTCTTGACTATTGCCGCTCAGTCATTGACTGAGTCCAGGCTGCTTATTGAGATCGGTTGGGTCTTTTTGGTCTTATTGGCAACAAAGGCTAATGAGCCTTTTGTCGAGCTTGAGCCGCTGGGCAGAACTCCGAAGCGCTTGAAGCTGATTCGAATTCCACTCAAGATTTTGGGGCGTTAGAATTTCCGCAGTTTCGCGAGTGTAGTTCAATGGTA